>JAZRGQ010000101.1:0-9260 GCA_045644405.1 Faecousia sp. | reverse complement strand
AGTAGCTGCAGGACGATGACAATTGCAATCAGAATTGCAATGCCAACCATACGTTTAATTTTGTTTCTTTCCAAAACATTTCCTCCTTGCTGTCGCTCCGGCTCTCCGGATGCGATGCGTTTTTGCTGATTACTCAGCTGGTTCTAAACGGGTTATCCCGAAATAGACGTTAAAATTCCTCTTGCTCCTCAATTTCTTCCGGCTCCTGCAAATCGTCAAAGCCCATCTGCTCTGTGCCACCGGAGCGCATTGTCTGCCACTGTTCCTTAGTGATAAGGATTTCACGGGGCTTGCTACCCTGGAAGGGTCCGACAATTCCCTTTTCCTCCATCTCATCAACAATTCTGGCAGCGCGGGCATAACCAAGCTTCAAACGCCGCTGGAGCATAGAAACGGAAGCCTGACCGGTTTCAAGGATTACATCGACCGCAGCAGGCAGCATTTCATCACCGCTCATTTCATCAGCTGTCGGCTCTGCCGATGCAGTAGCCGCAGCCTTATTGCCGGTCTGTTCTGCCTTTTTCTCGATTTCGTCCATAACCTGCTGGTCATAGTTGGTAGTATAAATAGATTTCACATAAACAGCAACCGCTTCAACCTCAGGGTCGCTAACAAAGCAGCCCTGAATACGCTTCGGCTTACCGTCGCCGATAGGCGCGTAGAGCATATCGCCCTTGCCCACCAGCTTTTCCGCGCCCTGTGTATCCAGAATGATTCTGGACTCCATAGCAGAAGCTACAGCAAACGCAATTCTCGAAGGAATATTCGCCTTCATAAGACCGGTAATTACGTCTGCAGAGGGGCGCTGTGTTGCAATAATCAGGTGGATACCTGCCGCGCGTCCCATTTGGGCAATCCGGCAGATAGACTCTTCCACTTCCTTGGCGGCAACCAGCATCAGGTCAGCCAGCTCGTCGATAATTACCACAACCTGCGGCATCTTCTTGCCGCCTTCAGCCTGGCTCTCCACAATAGCGTTGTAGGACTCTAAATCACGCACGCCTGCATCAGACATTGTCTTGTAACGGCGCATCATCTCGGTTACTGCCCACTGCAGTGAGCCGGCTGCCTTTTTGGGGTCGGTAACAACAGGAATCAGCAAATGGGGAATACCGTTGTACACGCCCAGTTCTACCATTTTGGGGTCTACCATAATCAGCTTTACATCGTCAGGACTTGCCTTGTAAAGCAGTGAAATAATGATAGAATTCATACATACAGACTTACCGGAGCCGGTTGTGCCTGCAATCAGCATATGGGGCAACCGCGCAATATTTCCAACAATCGCTTTGCCGCCAATGTCCTTACCTACTGCAAAAGAGGATTTGGACTTTGCACTCTTAAATTCATTGGAATCAATAACCTCACGCAGAGAAACGGTTGTAACCGCCTGATTCGGTACTTCAATGCCAACAACAGAAATCTTTCCCGGAATTGCCGCAATACGTACACCTGTTGCGCCCAGGCTCAGGGCGATATCGTCAGCAGCGGTTGTCAGTTTGCTCAACCGGACGCCCTTTTCAAGTTCAACCTCATAGCGGGTAACACTGGGACCTCTGGTAACGTTAATAATATGCGCCTCAATTTTGAAGCTTGCCAGTGTTTCATTCAGGCGGCGGGTGTTTTCACGCATTTCGCCTGTACCGTCAGCAGCAGCGCCGGCAGGCAGCTTCAAAAGGTCAATGGGCGGGAAACAGTATGCAGGTGTTTCTGCACCTTCAGCCTGCGCAATCTCCTGCGCAACTTCCGCCGCAGACTCCTCTGTATCCTTCGCTGTTACGCGCACTTTATCAGTCTTTGCCGGTTTCTTTACCGGCTTTTCTTCCTTAGTCTCCAGCACAAGCTCGGGCATTGTGTCCCGCGGCACATCGCTTATACGCTCGCGCTGCGCAATAATTTCCACATCATCATCTGTGCTGATTGCGTGATTTGCTGCAGCAACCGGCGAATCAATATCCACGTCAATTTGACGGATAATCTCAGAAACTTTATCCGGATTTTTCTGTGTGTGTTCCGCAGCGGCAATTGCAGCTTTTTCCGCATTTCGCCGCTGATTTTCCATATGTGCGATGCGCTTATTGGCAATGTGATTAACCACCACAGCCGCAGGCTCCTGGCGAGGCTCTTCATTATCCTCTTTTGCCCAATCCGGTCTGGGGCGGTTTTGAATAGCGCGAACAATGCTGGGAATCGTAATTTGCATTGCGCCCAGCA
This sequence comes from Faecousia sp., assembly GCA_045644405.1. Lineage (GTDB taxonomy): Bacteria > Bacillota > Clostridia > Oscillospirales > Oscillospiraceae > Faecousia. Next base: position 7,046 of record JAZRGQ010000101.1, on the reverse strand, counting down.
GTGTAACAATTCCGCAAACGCCCATAACCACATAAGAGAACACAGGGCCTAATCCACCGTAGACTATCAAGCCCAGCAAGCCGCAAATAAGGCCGCCGCCTGTGCCGTCAATACCGCTATTATACAAATGAACAACCAACGAACCGTCTGCAGGTTTTGTCCAGCTAAGACTCATATGGGAGATGCAGCCACAAATCAGCACAAACAGCGCAATGCAGATTGTTCGCATTTTAACAGGGCGCTTGCCGCTGAATGCGTGGATAACAAACAGATACAGCAGCGCTGGAATGCTGACTACAAAGGCAGTTCTGCCCAGCAATCCGTGGAAGAAATTATCAAGGACCATATTTACAAGTCCTTCTGGATTAAAAACAAGCACCAAAAGCCATAAAAACAGGCCAAAAAATACGGCAGAAGTAATAAAACGTACGGGTACGGTACGTTCAGGCGCTCCATTCTTCACCTTTGCTTTCGCTTTCTTCTGCTTAGCCGAAGAAGCCATTGACTTCTTCTTTGACGCAGAAACAGCGCGCTCAGCTTGAGACTTTGTTTTTTTCTTCGCCATATGAGCCTCCTTACGTAAGTAGGTATAAAATCCAGGTAAACAGCGCCGCGCCAAAGCAATAATAACCAAAGGCTGCAAAGCCCGCTTTCTCCGACACGAAACGCAGCAGCAAAACACTCAAGTATCCGAAACAGAAGGAAATTGCGGCAGCCAGAATATACCCGAGAACAATCAAAAATGTAATTGTACCAACGCCGACAGTAAAGATAGACCAGAAGTCATACACACACGTCAGCGCCAACGCCGGAACCGACAGCAGCAGCACCCAGTTCACCGCATTTTGGCGGTCTGCGCCGCGGGCAACTGTATAGGATAGTCCGCAGCCAATTCTGGATAAGCCCGGCAATACAGAGCAGGCAGAAGCGATTCCCAGGCAAATACTGTCAAAGCCGCTCATTGCTCTGGCATCTTTATTGCCGTGTCGCATATACTCAGGAATCAGCAGAATAATACCGTTAAGCAGGAAGAAAAACGCCAGTCTTGCCGATTGGAACAGCACAGACTCGGTTGCCCACAGCAGCACAAGTCCCAAAAGCATAGGTACACACGCAGTTTTTACAATGCGCATATCCAGTACTGCCAGAGATTCATCACCGCGTCTGCGACTGCGGCGCAACTGTTCATAATGCCGCGTTTCCCGTCTGATTTTACTGATGAATGTATTGCTCGCTGTTAAAAGCGACAGCAGCACTGCTATGTGAATAAGTAAGTCCAGCAGCGGGCTGCGCTGCTGCATTCCAAACATCTGCAAAAGCAGTGCTTGATGGGCGCGGGACGAAATGGGCAGAAACTCGGTCAGCCCTGACACCAGGCCATAAATAAGACTGCGTATAAAATTCATTTACCTTGCCCACTCCTTCCCTGTGCATTCAATTTATAATAACACATCAATCAAGCTTTTTCCAGTATTGATTGAAAATTATTCTTTTTTATTCCTGTTTTTCTGCTTATCAATCATTTTGTGCAGAGCAAACAGCGCATCATTCAATCCGCCCAGCTTGTCAATCAGACCGGAGCTGACCGCTTCCTTGCCGTAAAGAATCGTGCCAACATCTGTAGCCATCTCGCCGGTTGCCATCATATATTTTTCAAACTGCTCTTTAGAAATGCCGGAATTGGCGGTTACAAAATCCGCAATTTGCTCCTGAATCCGCTGAAAATACCGGGACGTCTGGGGCGCGCCAACCACCAGTCCGGTCATTCTCACCGGATGAACGGTCATACTGGCAGTGGGCGTAATAAAGGATTTTTTCGTGCATACCGCCAGCGGGATACCAATGGAATGTCCACCGCCAAGTACTAATGATACTGTGGGTTTTTTCATTCCGGAAATCATTTCCGCAATAGCAAGACCGGCTTCAATATCACCGCCAACTGTGTTAAGCAGCAAAAGCAGTCCGTCAATATCTTCGCTTTCCTCAATCCCTGCCAGCAGCGGCAGTACGTGTTCATACTTGGTGGTTTTCACCGTCTCCGGCAACACCTGATGGCCCTCAATCTGTCCGATAACCGTAAGTGTATAAATACTTCCCCGACTGCTGCTGGTAATATCAGAGCCCAGTTCAATCATTTGCTCTCTTTCTTCTTTTTTCATTTGTGCGTCTTTGTTCTGTTCCATAGCAATTCCTCCTGTTTACTTCTTAGAATACCCTATCTATAGTCAACAATTCACACTTGAAAGAAAAGTTTCTTTGTCGTATAATAGGTGCGGTGATAAATTTGGCTACAAAAACAAACGCAGTCCGTCTTGTAGAACAGGCAGGTATCCCCTGCCGTGAGGAATTTTACGAGTACGACGAAAACGACTTAAACGGCAATCACGCGGCGCAAGCCATTGGTTGGCCTGCAGAACAGGTGTTCAAAACCCTGGTCGCCAGAGGTCCGCGGTCGGGAATCAGTGTGTTCTGTATCCCTGTCTGCTGTACCTTGGATTTAAAAAAGGCAGCCAAAGCTGCCGGCGACAAAAGCATAGAAATGATATCCGTCAAGGAGCTCCTGCCGCTGACCGGATACATTCGCGGCGGCTGCAGTCCTGTGGGTATGAAAAAGCGCTACCCCACATTTATTGACGAAACCTGTCAGCTATACAGTGAAATTGCTGTTTCCGCCGGGCAAAGAGGACACCAGATGATTGTTTCTCCGGACAAACTTGCAGCGCTGATTGACGCAAAATACGCAGATATTACTTGACAAAGAAAGGAATATAATTATGCAATACGAATACAAGACCTGCGGCACCTGCTCCCAGTACATTCATTTCGATATTGAAGACGGCATTATTAAAAACGTGGAGTTTCTCGGCGGCTGCAACGGCAATTTAAAAGGCATTGGCGCATTGGTTGAGGGTATGCCTGTTGAAGATGTAATTTCCCGCCTGGAAGGCACTACCTGCGGCGCAAAGCCCACCTCCTGTCCCGACCAGCTGGCGCGCGCATTACGGCAGGCGCAAGAAAAATAACGCAAAACAAAGAAGCCACCTGCAATAGCAGGTGGCTTCTTTTAATTTAACACTGGCTTTTTGCCGTCTCTACCGCGCAAAGAATCTGCTTAAGCAGCTCCTCGCGTCCTGTTCCCGCTGTTGCGGAAAACGGAATGAGCAGGCAGTCCTCCGGCAGTTCCAAATCCAGCCGGATTGTTTCAAGATTGGGTATATACTCGCTTTTTTTTAGCTTATCCATCTTGTTGGCAACAACCACAAACGGACACCCGCTGTCCATAAACCAGCGCGCCATTGTAATATCGTTGTTTGTGGGTGCGTGGCGAGCGTCCACAATCAAAATTCCCAAATCGATTCTGTCTGCAGCAAAATAGCTTTCCATCAGCTTTGCCCAGCGGTCTTTTTCCGCCTGGGACACCTTGGCAAAGCCATAACCGGGCAAATCCACAAAGTAACATTTATTGTCTACGGTAAAGTAGTTTACGTGAATTGTCTTTCCGGGCTTATCGCCGACTCTGGCAAAGTTCTTTCTCTGGAGAATCCGGTTAATTACCGAGGACTTTCCAACATTGGACTTTCCTGCAAAGGCAATTTCCGGCAAACGGTTTTTAGGGAAATCTTTTACAGATGCCGCAGATATCAAAAACTCAACATAATTTAAGTTCATACTGCACCTCACTGGCGAATGATCGGCTTTCTGGACTTAACCTTTTTGTCCTCGGGAATATCCTGCAGAATTGTGGGTACCATCTCCGTTCTGTGATTCAACGCAACCGACAGTACCGTTTCCATAGACTTGGCAGTTACGAAATTTAAGCCGCTGCGTACAGTCTGGTCAATCTCTTCCAAGTCCTTTGCATTGTCATTAGGGATAATCACAGTACGGATTCCGTTGCGCAACGCAGCCATCGTCTTTTCTTTCAGTCCGCCAATCGGCAAAACCCTACCACGCAGGGAGATTTCACCGGTCATTGCAACGTCGCGGCGGACACTGGTGTTGGTAAGCGCAGAAACCATTGCCGTACAGATGGCAATACCCGCGGAAGGTCCGTCCTTGGGAACTGCGCCCTCGGGAAAATGAATGTGGATATCCTTTTCCTTATAGAAATCCTCTGCGATTTCGAGCTGCATTGCGTTGGCGCGAATATAGCTGAGCGCCGCCTGCGCAGACTCTTTCATCACATCGCCCAGATTGCCCGTCAGCTGCAGCTTACCGGTGCCGTTCATAACGTTCACTTCCACCTCAAGGGTTTCACCGCCAACTGAGGTCCAGGCAAGTCCGGTTACAAGGCCCACCTGGTCATTGCTGGGCAGCCTGTCCGGCAGGTACTTACGTATACCAAGATACTGCTCCAGTTCACTGCCTGTGATAGATACCTTAGTCTGAGGGTTGTCTACAAGCGCCATATCCATTTTCCGGCAAATTGTCGCAAAGCAACGCTCCAGCTGACGCACACCGGATTCACGGGTATAGCAGCGAATCATTTCACGAATCGCATCATCGGAAATCTTCATCTGGTTACGCCGGATTCCGTGCTTTTGCATTTGCTTGGGCAGCAAATGCTTTTTACCGATTTGCAGTTTTTCCTCATCGGTGTAGGAACTCAGCTCAATAATCTCCATACGGTCCAGTAGCGGACGCGGAATCGTATCTACCGTATTTGCCGTGGTGATGAACATTACCTGACTTAAATCAAAAGGAATCTCCAGATAGTGGTCCCGATAGGTGTAATTTTGCTCGGAGTCCAGCACTTCCAGCAGTGCTGCGCTGGGGTCTCCACGCATATCAGAGCCCAATTTATCAATTTCGTCCAGCAAAAGCAACGGATTCATACTGCCAGAGTGGGTCATAGCGGTCATAATTCTACCGGGCATCGCGCCAACATAGGTTTTGCGATGGCCGCGAATATCCGCTTCATCGTGTACGCCGCCCAATGCAATTCTTGCCAGCTTTCTGTTCAGACTGCGGGCTATGGAATATGCAATCGATGTTTTACCAACACCGGGAGGGCCAACAAGGCACAAAATCTGCGCAGGCATATCCGGCGCAATCTGCCGCACCGCAATGGTCTGCAAAATGCGCTCTTTCACCTTCTGCATACCAAAATGGTCTTTTTCAAGCACCTTTCTTGCAGCTTCCACATTCACCCGTTCTTTGGTGTACTGATTCCACGGCAACTCCAGTACGCAGTCCAAATAATTGCGCAGAACAGAAGCCTCAGCTGAACCAAAAGGCTGCTTTTTAAGCCTGTCAACGTCCTTCAAAAGTTTTTCCTGGGATTGCTCGTCCAGGTGCAGAGCCAGAATTTTCTGCTCATACTCGGCAAATTCAGACAGCTCCTCAGAATCGCCCAGCTCAGCGCGGATTGCTTTCATCTGCTCACGCAGATAGTAATCCCGCTGGTCCTTGTCGATATGCGCCCGTGTCTTGTCTTGAATGTCCGTTTCAAGATGCAATACCTGCATTTCTTGCTGGAGAATTTTAATCACGGACTCCAGTCTGCGCACAGGATTTAACTGGCACAAAAGCTTTGCCTTATCCCGATAATCGATACCGGAATTCTGCGCAATTGTGTCAGCAATAAAACCGCAATCGTTGGAATGCATCAGCTGCAAATAAATTGTTTGCGCCGGGTGGTCAACCAGGTCAAGATAGGAGCCGTAAAGTGCGCTTGCCTCACGGCGCAGCGCCTTCGCACGCAGATTATCCGCCTTCTCACTCAGCACGCATTCCTCGCAAATGCCGGCAAGAAACGGCACCTTCTGAGTAAGCTCCAGAATCTTCGCCCGGTACTGACCTACAACCAGTACACGTACATTATCATTCTGCGTTTTTAAAATCTGTTTTACTTTCGCCACTGTACCAACAGGGTACAGCTGCTTTAAGTCAGGGTCATCGTCAGTCAGACTTTTTTGCGGCACCAGCAGCAACATTTGGTCTTTCTTCATCGCTGCTTCCAGCGCCATTGCGGACTTCACACGACCTATATCAAAATGGACAGTCTGCCCCGGAAAAACCGTAATACCGCGAAGCGCTAAAATCGGCATTTTACCGGAAACAATTTTTTCATCCATTATACTCACCATCCTAAAATTGAAATGAAAGGGGGTAGTTCCCTACCCCCTCCGTAACAAACTAATTTACGCCCAGCCTTGCACGCGGCGCTGCTGCATCGCGAATGATTTCCGGCTCACTGCCAGCAACACAATCCGGGGTAATAATCACCTTGCGGATAGAAAGGTCAGACGGAATTGTGTACATAATGTTCGTCATAACCTCTTCCAAAACCGCCCGTAATCCGCGGGCGCCGATTTGCCGCTGGATTGCCTTCTCTGCAACCGCCTCCAAAGCCTCTTGTTCGATTACCAGTTCCACATTTTCCATAGCAAGCAAAGCCTGATACTGCTTTGTCAGCGCGTTTTTAGGCTCCACCAGAATACGGACCAAATCTTCCTTTTTCAGGTCCTTCAAGCTGGTAATAATCGGCATACGGCCTACAAGCTCCGGAATGATACCGAATTTCAGCAGGTCGTGGGGTTGCACCTGCGCCAGTAGATTTCCCACATTGCGGTCTTTTTTACTGGCAACGGGAGCATCAAAGCCAATGGCAGATTTGTCTGTTCTTGCCTCAATAATTTTATCAAGGCCGTCAAAAGCGCCGCCGCAGATAAACAAAATGTTGGTTGTATCAACAGGAATCGTTTCCTGCTGCGGGTGCTTTCTTCCACCCTGGGGCGGAACATTTGCGACAGTACCCTCAAGAATTTTCAGCAGCGCCTGCTGCACACCTTCACCGGATACATCACGAGTGATAGAGGTATTCTCACTCTTGCGGGCAATCTTATCCATCTCGTCGATGTAGATAATGCCTCTTTCGGCGGGTTCCACATCAAAGTCTGCCGCTAGCAGCAGGCGGACAAGAATATTTTCCACATCATCGCCAACATAGCCGGCCTCTGTCAATGTGGTGGCATCGGCAATGGCAAAGGGAACATCTAAAATCCGCGCCAGTGTCTGGGCAAACAACGTCAAGTCGGATCGTA
>JAZRGQ010000100.1:0-2019 GCA_045644405.1 Faecousia sp. | reverse complement strand
AAAAATTCCGCTTCGGGTGCAGCCAGCGTCGCCAGCTCCAGCTTTGCGGGGGTTGTACCCAGCATCACATTATACAGCACTGCCCGCAGGAAAAACGCGGTCATACCGATGGGTACAGCGGCAGAATAATGATCGTAGCCCTTGTGAACATTGGGAGAGTGCGCCAGTCCGGCAGGCAGGAAAAAGCCGATAATCAAACCCACAAACAGGGCAAGACCGATACCCAGCGGATTGAAGCCCAGATATGCAGCGCCGGGGTAGCGGAACAGCAGCTCGGAAATCAGCGGTGCAATACCGGTAGAGAACAGCATCGCGTTACTCAGCGCGCCCAGCTTTTCCTTTTTCACCAGCGCGTACAGGCAAACACCCAGCACGGTGGGAATCATATTCAGCGGGTTGATGCCCCAGGAGCCAAAGCCCACAGTCAGCAGCACGCCCAGAGTGGTAACATTATTCGGCTTTGCACCGGGCAGGCAGCAAAGCGCTGTGCAGATAAGTCCCACCAGACCCATATTCAGGAAGGTGGCTGCATAGCCGCCCAGCGCAAAATAGTTCGTAGAAATTTTACAGGGCTGGGTCAGAATGTTCCAGAAACCGGTGAACATAGTCTTCCGGTCGGGCATACACACCGCAGCCACCACAAATGCCAGCCAAATCACTGTGAAAAACAGCCGCAGGAATTTACTTTCGCTCCAAGCATTTAGTTTTTTCATAATTGTACCTCTTATGTATTATTTAAAAAGGGCAATCCGGTCCTGTGAAACCGGATTGCCCAGACGGTCGGCTTACAACGCCTGCACTCCCCAGCGGTACTCCGCTTTATCCGTCAGTTATGCAGGCGGATATGAATTGTGTTACACCTTTTCGGCTGCCTCAACCACGTGCTTCATCAGCACAGAAGTGGTTACGCTGCCTACGCCGCCGGGAACGGGAGTGATGGCGTCAACAATAGGCTCAACCTCGTCGAACTTGGCATCGCCGGCGATGCCACCCTTGCCGCCCTTGGCGTTAATCTTATTCTCGTCCCAGTTGATGGAAACGTCGATAACCACCTGGCCGGGGCGGACGAAATCAGCAGTCAGGCTGTTCAGTACACCGGCTGCAGAAACGATAATGTCCGCATTCTTGCAGATTTCGGCAGTATTGACAGTCTTGGTGTGGCAGGTGGTAACGGTGGCATTCTTGCCCATCAGCATCATACCGGCAGGCTTGCCAACTACCAGACTGCGGCCAATTACAACTGCGTTCTTGCCCTTGCAGTCGATGCCGTAGAAGTCCAGAATCTCCATACAGGCAGCGGGGGTACAGGGGGCGTAGCCCAAATCGTTCAGTCCCTCAAACACGCCGGCATTGGACAGGTGGGTCATACAGTCCATATCCTTGCGGGGGTCCAGACGGTTGCAGATTTCGTTCTGGTCTGCCTTCAAATGCTTGGGCAGAGGACGGAACATCAGCACGCCGTGGATTGCATCATCGGCATTGATTTCATCAATCACAGCCAGAACCGCTTCCTTGGTGGCATCGGCAGGCAGAATGTAGTTCTTTACTTCCACGCCAACCAGCTCAGCCCGCTTGGTGGCGCCCTTTTCGTAGGACAGGTCGGAGGGGTCTTCGCCTACACGGACGATACCCAGTGTGGGCACAACACCCTTTGCGCGCAGGGCAGCGGTGCGCTCCTGCAGGTTTGCGTTCATCGCATCGGTAACCTCTTTACCCAGCAACAGTTTTGCCATAATTCTTTTCTCCTTTGAATTTGTTTGGTAGTTAAGGCTCCCCTGTAGGGGAGGCTATAGGCGTTTACTGGCCAAAGCCGGCCTTGACAGTGTTGAAAATCTCATCGGCCATTGCGCCGTACTTGGCAAGCATACCGTTTGCCTTTGCGTTCATTTCCTCCGCAACGTCCCGATTCTTCAGGCTCTTGGTGTTGATAAACACGTTCAAAGATGCCGCCTGCAAAGCAGCCTTGCAGCAAACAGCGCCGCAGCCTGCGTCGGAAACAGCCAGACGGCTGCCCTTTTC
>JAZRGQ010000099.1:0-12334 GCA_045644405.1 Faecousia sp. | reverse complement strand
CCTTGGCTCACAGAACGACATGGCTACGATCCGACTTTGCGGCGATGTGGGTTTCGGAAAGACAGAAGTTGCTCTGCGCGCTGTTATGAAAGCAGTAATGGACGGAAAGCAGGCTGCAATTTTAGTGCCGACCACCGTTCTGGCACAACAGCACTACCAGACCGCAGTTGCAAGATTCCAGGGGTTCCCAGTGAATATTGATGTTCTAAGCCGTTTCCGTACGCCTACTCAGCAGAAAAAAACGTTGCAAAGCCTGCGGGACGGAAATGTAGATTTGATTATCGGTACCCATAAGCTGCTGCAGAAAACTGTCCTGTTTAAGGATTTGGGGCTTTTAATTGTAGACGAAGAACAGCGATTCGGCGTCAGCCACAAGGAACGGTTAAAGGAGATTGCAAAGGGTGTGGACGTACTGACACTGTCTGCTACCCCTATCCCCAGAACACTGAATATGGCGCTGTCCGGCATTCGTGATATGTCCACAATCGAGGAGCCGCCGGCAGACCGCTATCCTGTACAGACATACGTAATGGAGCACAGCGCCCCGATTATCGACGATGCAATACGCAGGGAAATTGAACGTGGCGGTCAGGTGTATTATCTGCACAACCGGGTGGAAACCATCGACCAGTGCGCCGCTGCCCTTAAGCGAAGAATTCCCGGTCTGCAGGTTGCTGTTGCCCACGGAAAAATGGGTGAGGACGCCTTGAGTGATGTAATGCAGTCAATGGCAGACGGCGATATTCACGTGCTGGTATGTACCACAATTATTGAAACAGGTCTGGACATTCCCAATGTCAACACACTGATTATTGAAAATGCTGACCGATTTGGATTGAGTCAGCTACACCAGCTGCGAGGTCGGGTGGGTCGGTCTACCAGACACGCCTACGCCTATTTCACCTACCGTCCGGACAAAAATCTGACGGAAATTGCGGAAAAGCGACTTTCCGCAATTCGGGATTTCGCCGAATTCGGCTCCGGCTTCAAGCTGGCAATGCGGGATTTGGAAATCCGTGGCGCAGGTAATCTGCTAGGCGCCGAGCAATCCGGTCATATGATGTCAGTAGGCTATGATATGTATTTGAAGCTGCTGGACGAAGCCGTACTGGAACAGCAGGGTCAATCGCCTAAGGTGCCGGAATGTACTGCTGACTTGAACGTTACCGCAAATGTGGATAAAGAATATGTATCCCGCGGTGAGGAGCGAATGGATCTTTATCGCAGAATGGCGGCAATTCGTTCTCAGGAGGACGCAGACGATTTACTGGACGAAATTATCGACCGCTATGGCGAGCCTCCTAAGGGCGTGCTGAATCTTGTAGAAATCGCGCTTTTACGCGCAAACGCCCGTAAAATCGGTGTTTGTGATATTCGTCAGAAAGCCGGTAATGTGCTCTTTACGTTAACAAAGCTGGACTTTGAAGCAGTTGGTAGTCTATGCGCAGACGATGATTACAAAGCGCGTGTCCAGTTTTTGGCATCAGCAAAGCAACCGACTCTGCGCTTGACACTTGCAAGCGGTGTTGACCCACTGCGGCAGTGTAAAGCATTTATTACTCGCTTTCAATCATATTTAGAGCATTAGAGGTGAATTAAATTCTGTATGGAAAAAGCGAAACTTTCCAAAAAGAAAATTGCGCTGATATGCTGTAGCATTGCAGCCTTCCTGTTAGCAGGAATTGCTCTATTCTATGCGTATTTCATCAGCCCAGTTAAGCCGGGCTTCATAATTGAAAATGTAAGTGTACAAGGGATTGATGTAGGTGGAATGACAAAGGCGCAGGCTGCGCGCGCATTAGAGTCTTTGAATACCGCCTATCAGCAAACACCTGTAACGCTTCATATTATGGAGGAAACCCATACACTTGCCTTTGCCGAGACCGGCGCTACTCTGGACACAAAAGCCGCCGCAAGAGCTGCCTACTCCTGCGGTAGAACCGGAACGCGGGATAACCGTCGGCAGGACTTGCAGCAAGCGGCAGAATGCGGAATTAAGGTAGATATTGCTTCGTGCATAAGTTTTGACGATGCTACCCTATCCCCTGCTCTTGCAGAAATATCCAGACACCACACAAAGCCGGTAAATCACAGCGAATATCGCCTCACAGGTCAGCGCCCCAGCCTATCCTATGACAACTCTGACACAGGCGACCAGCAGCTGCACATTACGCTGGGTACCTCCGGAATCGAACTAAGTACCGATGTGCTGTATCAGGCAGTGAGGGATTTGTACTATACAAACGAGCTGACCGCCAATGTTACCTGCACAGTCATTCCTCCCCAGGGCATTGACCTTGACGCCATATATGCGGAGCACTGCGTGGCGCCAACAGAAGCTGTTATGGATATGCAGACCTTTGAAGTAACACCGCATACAGATGGCTACCGGTTTGATTTGGAGAACGCAAAAAAGGCCATTGCAGACGGAAAAGAGGGTCAGCAATTTACCTTTGATTTTCAGCGCTACTCTCCGGAAAACACATACGATTCTCTTAATAGTCTGCTTTACAGAGATGTACTGGGTGCGTATACCGCATACTCCGGCAGTATCCCCGGCAGAAACATTAATCTAAAATTATCCTGTCAGGCAATTAACGGCTACATTTTAATGCCGAATGAGATTTTCTCCTATAATCCCACTTTGGGTGAACGCACTCCGGAAGCCGGTTGGCAAAAGGCTGACGGTTATGTAGGCAGCGAAACTATATCCACTTACGGCGGCGGCATCTGTCAGGCATCTTCATGCCTTTATTTAAGCGCGATGCTTGCCGACCTGGAAATTGTAGAGCGGTATAACCACGGCTTTATCTCCTCCTATATGCCCTACGGTATGGACGCCACAGTCAGCTGGGGAGGTCCGGAGTTCCGGTTTAAGAACACCACCGATTACCCTATCAGAATCGAGGCTTATGCGTCCGGTGGCGCTGTTACAGTAAAGCTTATCGGCACAGATACAAAGGATTACTACGTAAAGATGAGCTACGATGTACTGGAGGTAATCCCCTATAAAACGGTAGAAAAAGAACTGGAAGCCGATAATCCCGATGGCTACAAAGACGGAGATGTAATCGTCAAGCCCTACACAGGATACAAAATCCGCACTTACCGGTGCAAATACAGCAAAGCAGATGATTCCTTAATTTCCAAAGAAGTGGAGGTAACCTCCAGCTACAGCAGCAGAGATGAAATCATTTGCAGAATAAAACCGGAGACACCGGCAGAAACAGTCGCATAAAAAAATCATCGCTGTCCAATGGACAGCGATGATTTTATTTCGGTTTAATTTCCAGGTGGTAATCTATTGTGCCTGCAGCAGTCTGCTCGATGTCGATGTGATAGCTCAAATCCACCACGCCGCCCTCAGCACTGATATTTGCGGATATCTTCTGAGCGCAAACCGTAATCATCAATGCGCCGAAATCCACCTGATACAGAGAATCGTGGGGTACGCCTTCCTGAAAAACCATCTGTGAGTGCAGCCGACCGGTGCGCGTCAGTGTGATTTTATCCGGCTGAATAAGAAAGCAGGTATGCACACCTTCCAGTCCGGTCAATGCGCTCTCCTCATAGGAAAGCTCCCAACCCTCCTGAAGCTGATTCAATGTGCCCTCTGTTACCAGTTCAATTACTTCAGGCTCCTGTCCTGCATAGGATTGCTGCCCCCGAATCGACAGCATAATTGCCTGCTTCATTTTACTCCTCCATTGCCAGCTGCAGCAGCTGGTCAATCAGCTGGTCGTAAGGAATTCCGCTGGCGCCAAACAGCTTGGGGTACATAGAAATTGAGGTGAATCCGGGCAAGGTGTTGATTTCATTAAAAACAACACGGTTATCATCGTAGGTTACAAAGAAATCGACACGGCTTAAACCGCGGCAGCCGATTGCGCTGTATACCTTTACCGCATAATCGCGTACCTGCTCCGATACTTCCTCTGGAATACGGGCGGGAATATAGGCAACCGATGTATCGGTAACATACTTTGCTTCGTAATCGTAAAACTCAGCGCCGGAATCAATTTCACCGCAGACAGATGCAGCAGGGCTATTGTTTCCAATCACCGCTACTTCCACTTCACGTCCGTCAATGAATTCCTCAACAAGAATTTTTTCATCATAGATACCCGCCTGCAGCAACGCTTCCTGCAACTCCTGACGGTCAGCCGCCTTGGACACACCTACAGATGAGCCGGTGCCGGCAGGCTTAACAAACACAGGATATGAAAACCGTTCCTCTATTGAATCCAAAATGCTCTGCATATGATTCTGCAGCTCGCTGTTGCGCACAAGCTGCCACGCAGCCTGTGTAACGCCTGCATTATCAACCACCAGCTTTGTCAGCGTCTTATCCATAGCAACCGCTGATGCAGAAATATGCGGACCTACATAAGGAATACCGGCAAGCTGCAACAGACCCTGTATGGCGCCGTCTTCACCGTTCTCACCGTGGAGAACAGGAAACACCACGTCAATCAGCTCCCGCACAACGCAGTCGCCCTCAAAAGTCAGCAAACCCTGCTCCCGCACTGCCGAAATGGTGGCGCGGCGATTGCCGGGATACTCCAGCCACTGACCGGTAGGCAGCATAGAATAATCGGTACCGCCAAACATCACCCAGTCGCCGGTTTTTGTAATGCCAACAGGAAAAATATTATATTTTTCCGGATTCATATTCTTCAAAACTGACTCAGCAGAACGCAGCGACACCTCGTGCTCCGGAGACATTCCGCCGAACAGAACGCAAACATTCAGTTTTCTCAAAACAATCGCCTCACTTTATTACTCACTGTCCTTGCGCAAAAGTGCTTCGCCTGCGCGGAAGATATCTCCGGCTCCAACCGTTAAAATCACGTCGCCTTCACCGGCAATGCTGCGAAGATACTCGGTTACTTCCGGAAGGGTCTGACAATATACACTGCCGGGAATCTCAGCCTGCAAATCCCTGGAGGAAATACCTATGGTGTTTCTCTCTCTTGCTGCGTAAATCTCAGCAAGGACTACCAAATCTGCCTTCTTTAATTGGCAAACAAAATCTGAAAACAGCGCTTTCGTGCGTGTATAGGTATGGGGCTGGAACGCCAGTATCAGCCGCTTATGGGGCATCGTGCGTACAGCCTCGATGGTTGCCTTTACCTCGTCCGGGTGGTGCGCATAGTCATCGTAAACCTCAGCGCCGTTATAGCTGCCCTTATACTGCATACGACGGTCAGCGCCGCGGAAGGTTACAAGGCCCTTGGACACCGCATCGCCGGGTATGCCAAGCATCCAGGCAGCGCCAGCTGCAGCAAGTGCATTGAGCGCATTATGCTTACCCAAGACCTGCAAATCGATATGGCAGTAGAATTGGTTGTCGCATACTACATCAAAAGAGCGCCATTGATTGGTAATATTTTCTGTGCGTATGCGGTTTCCCTCGCCAAAACCGAAACTGAAATACTCCAACCCTTCCAGCGCCTGCTGCACGTGGATATCATCACCGTTTGCCAGAATACCGTTGGTAGAAAGGCGCGCAAATTCACGGAAAGATTTTTGAATATCCTGCAAATCCTTAAAGTAATCAAGGTGGTCTGCCTCAATATTCAAAATAACCGCCAGTGTAGGGAAGAAATTCAGGAAAGAATCACAGTATTCGCAGCTCTCAAGAACGATGGTATCCCCTTTACCCACTCTGTGGCCTGCGTGTAAAAGGGGCAAATAACCGCCAATCATCACAGTTGGGTCAACCCCAGCCTCCATAAGAATATGGGTTGCCATAGAGGTTGCGGTTGTTTTTCCGTGGGTACCTGCAAAGCAGACCGCATTGCGGTATGCCTGCATAATTACGCCCCACGCCTGCGCACGTTCAAACATAGGTATACCGTTGCTGCGGGCGGCGGCAATTTCGGGATTGTCATTGTGAGCAGCTGCTGTGCGGATTACACAGTCGGCGCCAATTACATTTTCGGCGCTATGGCCGATGGAAACGCGGATTCCTTTTGCAATCAACTCATCTGTCGACACAGAAGAATTCATATCGGAACCGGTAACCACCATACCCATACCCTGCAGCACAAGACCCAGCGGTCGCATCGATACGCCGCCAATGCCAACAAGATGGACACGCTTACCTGCTACCAGATAGCGCTTCAGCTCTTCACTTCTATTTTCCATTCGGTGTATCCCTCCGAATATTTTTTACATTTAACCATAGTATTATATAATATTTTTTCCTTCTTTACAACCAGAAAATTACCGGTTAAAACCACATTACCGAAAATGTCTAATACGTCAGAGAAATTGTGGATAGTTATATGAATGGTTTTACAGAATATTCTGTATATTATTCACCGCCTATGTTGCATAAAATTATTGAATATTTAAGCATTTTGTGCATAAGTGAATATTTTTGTATATTATGTTACGGTCTGCAGCCATCAATTTGGTGATTCTTGTGTTTTTTATACAGTTGACGATGAATAATATACGAGTTATAATACATTCATAAAATATCCCCCACGGGAAAACATGAAAAGGAGATCTTAAAAATGAAAAAACTGATTGCTTTAATTATGGTTGCCGTTATGGCTCTGTCCGTGTTCGTCGGTTGCGCCGGCGCTGGCAACGAAGAAACCAAGGCAAATGTCGATACCACCGCAGCTGCTGACGATACAACCGCAGCACCCGATGATACCGCCGCTGTTTCCGATGCTGTTACCACCGTTGAAGAAGGCAAGCTGATTATGGCTACCAACGCCGCCTTCCCTCCCTACGAGTTCATCGAGGAAAACGAGATTGTTGGTATTGATGCAGAGATCGCAGGCGCCATCGCTGAGAAGCTGGGTCTGGAGCTGGTTATCTCCGATATGGAGTTTGACTCCATCATCGAGTCCGTCAAGAACGGCAAAGCTGACATCGGTCTGGCCGGCCTGACTGTTACCGACGAGCGTAAGGAAGAAGTTGACTTCACCGAGAGCTATGCTACCGGCGTACAGGTTATCATCGTAGCTGAGGATTCCGCAATCACCTCCGTTGATGATCTGTTTGCAGAAGGCGCTTCCACAAAGATCGGCGTACAGCGTAACACCACCGGCGACCTGTACACCACCTGGGATCTGGAAGATGCTGGCCTGGCTACCATCGACCGTTACAGCAAGGGCGCTGAAGCTGTTCAGGCTCTGAAGACCGGCAAGGTTGACTGTGTTGTTATTGACAACGAGCCCGCTAAGGCATTCGTAAGCTCCGCTGAGGGTCTGAAGATTCTGGAGACTGAGTACATCGAAGAAATGTACGCAGCCGCTCTGAACAAGGAGAACACCGCACTTTACGAGGCTGTTAACAATGCACTGAAGGAACTGATTGCTGACGGCACAGTTCAGGGCATCATCGACAAGTACATTCCCGCTGAATAATAAATACTTTGCAAGGGGGCTCGGAATTCCGAACCCCCTTCGCAAACTGTTAAGGAGATGACCAAATGAAACCAGGTCCTGCGGCTCAATGGCTGGATTTTGCTCCATCGTGGATTCTAAATCTGCCTGAAAACTTAGAAAACTTCTGTTTTCGTATTTACAAAAGTCTGATTTATCAAGACCGTTATGAAATGTACATCGACGGTCTGTTCAATACACTGCTGCTCACATTTATCGCGCTGTTAATGGGCATTGTTATCGGTGTGGTAATCGCGCTGATTCGCTCCACCTGGGACAAAAACAGCAGTGAGATGCGCGGCATCAGTAAATGCATTCTCGGATTCCTTAACTGGATATGCAATATTTACCTGACTGTTATCCGCGGCACACCTGTATTGGTGCAGCTGCTGATTTGGTGGTTTGTGGTATTCTCTTCCAGCAGAAACGGCGTTGCCATCGCGTCCTTTGCCTTTGGTATTAACTCCGGCGCTTACGTGGCAGAGATTATCCGCGGCGGCATTATGGCAGTCGACCCCGGTCAGATGGAAGCCGGCCGTTCTCTTGGCTTCGGATATGTTGCAACTATGTGGCACATCATTCTCCCCCAGTCGCTGAAGGCCATTCTGCCGGCTCTGGCAAATGAGTTTATCGTGCTGCTGAAGGAAACTTCCGTTGCCGCCTATGTTACTGTTGCCGAACTGACATATGCCGGTAACGTAATCGGCGGTACCTCCTACGACTACTTAGTACCTTTGCTGTTCACAGCAATTGTCTATCTGGGAATGGTTATGTTCTTCTCCTTCCTTGTAGGAAAACTGGAAAGGAGGCTGAGAAACAGTGAACGATAATATTATTTCCGCACAAAATCTGAAAATGTATTTTGCTGACGGCAAAATCAAAGCATTGGACGGCGTCAGCGCCGACATTGCAAAAGGTGAGGTTGTTGTGGTCATCGGACCCTCCGGTTCCGGTAAATCCACATTCCTTCGGTGCTTGAATCTACTGGAAGTTCCCACAGACGGAACAATCCTGCTTAACGGCCATAACATTACGGATAAATCCGTTAACATTAATGTTCACCGCCAGAAAATGGGAATGGTTTTCCAGCACTTTAATTTGTTCCCCCATAAGACCATTTTGCAGAATATGACACTTGCTCCTATCCATCTTTTGAAAAAGAGCAAGGCAGAAGCAGAAGAAAAGGCAATGGCGCTTCTGGAGCGGGTTGGTCTTGCTGACCGCGCAAATGCGTATCCCAGTCAGCTTTCCGGCGGTCAGAAGCAACGTATCGCCATTGTCAGAGCTTTGGCTATGGAGCCGGAAGTGATGCTCTTTGACGAGCCTACCTCTGCCCTTGACCCGGAAATGGTCGGCGAAGTTCTGGAAGTTATGAAGGAACTGGCGCAGGAAGGTATGACGATGGTAGTGGTTACCCACGAAATGGGTTTTGCCCGCGAAGTCGGCAGCCGGATCCTGTTTATGGACGAAGGTAAAATTCTGGAGCAAGGCTCTCCGGAACAGGTATTTACCAATCCGGACAATACCAGATTGCAAGAATTCTTATCCAAAGTTCTCTAGAAAATCAAGCGTCCCAAACCGCGTTGCGGTTTGGGACGCTTCTTATTTACTGTTTTAATTTTTCCCGAACAAATGTAAGCTGCTTTCTTACCGACTCAACCGATGTACCGCCGTAGGAAATCCGCTTTTGGACGCAGGTGGTCAGATCGATATGGGTGTAAACCTGCTCATCAAAAAGCTCTGAGTAGGTCTTATATACAGTTAGCGGCAGCTCCTCAAGAACTGTGTTTTTCTCGATGCAGTATGCCACAAGCTGTCCGGAGATTTTATAAGCGCTACGGAAAGGTAAACCTTTCTTCACGAGATAATCGGCCAGATCTGTTGCGTTAATAAAGCCTTTCTGGGCAGCTTTTTTCATATTATCCGGCTTTGCCTGTATTGTTTGCACCATACCCGCAAACACCTGCAAGCACATCTTCACCGTATCACAGGCATCGAACACCGCCTCTTTATCCTCCTGCATATCCTTGTTATATGCAAGGGGCAGACCCTTCAGCGTGGTCAGCAGCGCCATCAGATCGCCGTAGACACGGCCGGTCTTTCCGCGGACCAGTTCTGCCATATCCGGGTTTTTCTTCTGGGGCATAATCGATGAGCCGGTTGTATAAGCATCGCTTAACTCTACAAACTGGAATTCCCAGCTGGACCACAGAATCAGTTCCTCGGAAAAACGGGACAGGTGCATCATTACAATGCTGATGCAGCTCATAAGCTCCAAACAGAAATCCCGGTCAGAAACACCGTCCAGACTGTTTTCACAGGGAGCGGCAAAGCCAAGCATCGCCGCCTCCAGATGGCGGTCGGTTTCATAGGTGGTGCCTGCCAGAGCGCAGCTGCCAATGGGTGATTGATTCATTCTTCCACAGCAGTCGGAAAGTCTGTCCAAATCCCGCAGCAGCATCATCGCATACGCCAGCAGATGGTGGCCGAAGGTAATAGGCTGCGCTCTCTGCAGATGGGTATAGCCGGGCATAATCACCGACTGATATTCCTCAGCCTTTCCTGTAATCGCCTCAATCAGCGCCGTAATCTGCCGGCTGATTACAGCAATCTCCTCCCGCAGGTAAAGCCGCATATCCAGCGCCACCTGATCGTTGCGGCTTCGGGCTGTATGGAGCTTTTTGCCCACATCGCCCAGGCGCTTTGTCAGCTCCTGCTCTACAAACATATGTATATCTTCGCACTTCATATCCACAGGAAGCTTGCCGCTTTCAATATCTTCCAGTATCTGGGTCAAGCCTTCTGCCAGAGTGTCGGATTCCTCGTGAGTAATAATCCCTTTCGCTGCCAGCATCGCCGCGTGCGCAATACTACCGGTAATATCCTGCCGGTACATTCTGCTGTCAAAGCGAATCGAGGAGTTAAAATCATCTGCAATTTGCTCGGTCTTTCCGTCTGTTCTTCCAGCCCACAATTTCGCCATATGTCTTTCTCCTTTGCGTTTATAGTAGAATTATAGGTCGAACACAGTAAGATGTCAACCGGTTTTACCAGCATATGCAGGATTGTAGTTGCACTTTATACGTATAATTTTTGTAAAGCCGTTTACAAAGAATTCCGGACTGATTTGAGTAGTCTCCCCTGGCTCAAGACGACGGATTTCTGCGCTGTAGGTAATGCCGCCGACAAATATCCCCGGCGGTGATAAATAGGATTTATAAAACAGCTTTATATTCTCCACAGGAACTGCTTCCTCGTTGGTTATCAGTAGTGTTCCGATTCCTTCTTCCTTTACTGTGATTTTACTTCCTGCAGACCAATCGGATAAGTCCTGCTGTTGGAAACCGACGCAACAGGTCCAGCTGCGCTGCTCATACTCCCTGCGGGAAAGTTCCAGCAGCAACACACTCTCCCCTGCCGGTATCATATCTGCAAAGAAAAGATACGCACCGGAATCCCACTGCAGAGTAATATGGGCGCTGCTGACGCCGTATGCGCCGGTGTTGCGCACCACCAGAGCCGCGATATTCGTAACCTCATCACCGGAGCCATCTTCCAGAAACGGGCCGTCATACGCCGCCAAACGCTCTGCAATCAACGTAGTGCCTGTGATGGGTCTCGGTAGCTGAAATGTCTCAATCTGCGGCTGTACCGCCGTCAAATCCGCTTGCAAAACCGGCGCAGCTACCGGCTTATCTGCAGCAGTTAAGCTCCTTATAAAAAAACCGCAACCAATCAAGCTACTACCCAGCGCCAACGCTAACAGCAGCAAACATTTTGCCAAACGCACCAATACTCCCACCTCTTTTACTGATTTTTTCATTATAGGCACGCAGCATCGCCGATTTTAGGGAATATGGGTGAAGAAAGAATCAGGCAGAATAAATCGTTTGACAAATTCATTACGAAAAAAGTGAAAGCAGGAAGGAAAAAATAACAGCAGGAAGTTTTCAGTAACTTCCTGCTGTTTATGTTATTCAAGAATATGTTCAAGTCCCATCTGAAGGATTGTGCGCACGTGGTCGTCGGCCAGTGAATACCACAGGTTTTTTCCGTCTCTGCGGTACTTAATCAGCTGCATCTGCTTCAGTAACCGCAGTTGGTGGGAAATGGCACTCTGGGAGAGGGCGACCGCCTGGGCAATATCGTTAACACACATTTCCTTATCCATCAGCAAGGAGAGAATCTGCACGCGTGTACAGTCGGCAAAGCCCTTAAAAAGCTCTGCAATTTTCTGCTGCGCGTCCCTATCCAGATTTTGCACAAGCACCCCTCCTTTTACTGTATTTTAGTCGATTTATTTCCTAATTGCAACCTTTTGTTTTGCATAATCCAACATTTTGGCAATAAAAAAGACGCCATACGGCGTCTTTTATGGAGCGGGTGACGAGGCTCGAACTCGCTACCTCCACCTTGGCAAGGTGGCGCTCTACCAGATGAGCTACACCCGCGGAACAAGGGACATTATAGCAGATTTTCCAAATAAGTCAATAGCTTTTTGAAAGAATCTGCTATATTTTTTTAATTCCCCTGTATTAGTGTATTTTCTAGGGATAAACAGAGTAATCCCATACGTAGCCACTCATTTCCGCTGCTGTTCGGGCGGCAAATCTGCCGCCTGAAAACAAGTCAATGTGATAATTCACCCCATCAACATTGACTACGTTCCAGCAAAATGCCTCTGCGTTGCGTGTTCCGGATACCATATTGCAGTCGAGTCCTGCCTGGCGGCACATTGCAGCATATACCATTGCAAAAGCTTTACTATCACCGACACCGTGGCACAACAAGCTGTACGAGGGCGTTATAGAGGTTTCGCGGACATATGTATCACGGCCCAACAGGAAGGAATACAGCTGGGAGTACTTTTCCCAAACTTCCGCCTCCCGATTGACGTACAGCGCGGCAGAGGAGAAAATCGGCTCCAC
>JAZRGQ010000098.1:0-2232 GCA_045644405.1 Faecousia sp. | reverse complement strand
CCGGAGCAAATCGATGAGATTTTGTCCGCCGGAAACCGCACAGCTGCCGGTCCTACTGTACCTGCAGGCGGCCTTCATATGGCCCACTTGTGGTACGTTGACGGAGTGGAAAAATTTGGAAGTTCCGTTCCTGATGTTTTTTAACAGAAAGTTTGTTTTTTCTGCGCGCGTATGGTGTAGGATAGAAGCCTACGAAATGGAGTGAAGTGTATGCAGCCTAAGATGTGTACGAAATGCAAAAAGAATATTGCGGTGATGTTTACCACCAAGGTGGAAAACGGAGTTACAATGAATGAGGGCTACTGCCTGAAGTGCGCCCGCAGTCTGGGCATACCCCAGATTGATGCCGCAGTAAAGCAGATGGGCTTTTCCGACGAGGACCTTGACGCGCTGACCGATGAGATGAGCAGCGTGTTCGGTCAGATGGACGGCGGCGACGGTGATGACGATGTTACCGGTCAGACAGCCACTTTCCCTATGCTCAATCAGCTGATGGGTAATCTGAGCGGGGAGAAGGGGAATCCGCCTGTAAAGCGTGAGGAGGGCAAGGATTCCAAGAATTCCACCGGAGAAAAGAATAAAAAGCACAAGTTTCTTGATAGCTACTGTATGAACTTGACCGGACGGGCAAAAGCCGGAGAGCTTGACAAGGTGATTGGCCGGGACGTGGAAACCGAGCGGGTAATCCAGATTCTCAACCGTCGCCAGAAGAACAATCCCTGTCTGATTGGTGAGCCCGGCGTCGGTAAAACAGCGATCGCTGAGGGTCTGGCGCAGCGGATTGTTGCCGGCGATGTACCCTATAAGCTGCGGGATAAGGAAGTGTTTTTGCTGGATTTGACTGCCCTTGTGGCAGGCACGCAGTTCCGCGGTCAGTTTGAAAGCAGAATGAAAAGCCTGATTGGCGAAATCAAGAGCTGCGGCAATATTATCCTCGTCATTGACGAGGTCCACAATCTGGTGGGCGCAGGTGATGCGGAAGGCTCTATGAACGCTGCCAATATTCTCAAGCCCGCTCTTTCCCGCGGTGAGATTCAGGTTATCGGCGCCACAACCTTTAATGAGTACCGTAAGCATATCGAAAAAGATGCTGCGCTGGAACGCAGATTCCAGCCTGTGAATGTGCCGGAGCCTACCATTGAGGAAGCTTGCCAGATTATGCAGGGTATCGCCAAAAGCTACGCCCAGTTCCACGGTGTTACAGTGTCCGCGGAGATTGCAAGACAGTGCGTGATGCTTTCGGAGCGCTATATCACCGACCGGTATTTGCCGGACAAAGCTATCGATTTGCTGGACGAGGCCTGCTCCGATGTGAATCTGCGGTGCAAGGAGATTTCCCGGCTTGCAGAGCTGAAAAAAGAACGGGACGATTATGAGCTTGAGCTGCGTGTGCTGACAGAGGATACGGAGAACGAGCATTATGAGCGTTTGGCGCATATTCGCAGCAAGCTGTGCAAGATTGCAGGGGAAATCGAGGAGCTGGAAAAGATTCCGGCGCCTGCGGTTACCATCGAAAATCTGGCGCGTATTATTGAGCTGTGGACAAAGATTCCCGCATCTAAAATCAAGGCGCAGGAGTATGCCCAGCTGCAAGGTCTGGCAGACAGACTGAAAAAGCATATTATCGGTCAGGACGAGGCTGTGGTTGCGGTAGCAAAAGCAATTCGCAGAAACCGTGTGGGAATCAGCCCTAAGCGCCGCCCGGTATCCTTTATATTTGTTGGACCTACCGGTGTTGGCAAGACGGAGCTTGTAAAATGCCTGGCAAACGATTTGTTTGACTCTGTAGATTCGCTTATCCGGCTGGATATGTCCGAATATATGGAAAAACACACAGTTTCCAAGCTGATTGGCTCACCTCCCGGCTATGTAGGCTATGATGAGGCGGGACAGCTGACGGAAAAAATCCGCAGAAAGCCCTATAGCGTGGTGCTGTTCGATGAGATTGAAAAAGCCCACCCCGATGTACTGAATATTCTGCTGCAGGTGCTGGACGATGGCAGAATTACCGACGCACAGGGTCGGCTGGTGAATTTTGAAAATGCGGTAATTGTGATGACCTCCAATGCCGGCTCTGAGGGTCGCGTAGGCGGTCTGGGCTTTGGTAAGTCTGACCACGAGCAGGTGCAGGAGAAGACGATGCGGGCGCTGAAGGAATTTTTGCGTCCCGAGTTTATTAACCGCGTTGATGAAATCATCACCTTTAACCACCTGTCCCGGGAGGATTTCCTG
>JAZRGQ010000097.1:0-4763 GCA_045644405.1 Faecousia sp. | reverse complement strand
TCGTTGGGCGCTTTGTTGTTGAGCATTTCCATAGAATCCGCCAGCGCCTGCTGCACCGCGCGGATTGCCTGCGCTTCACCGTCTGCCTTCAAAATGGCAGCCTCTTTTTCCGCTTCCGCTTTCAGAATCGCCGCCTGCTTCTGGGCGTCGGCGCGGAGAATCTCCGCCTCGCGCTCACCTTCGGCAATCAAAATAGCGGACTTTTTCTGACCCTCAGCCTGCAGAATTGCCTGACGGCGGTCGCGCTCTGCCTTCATCTGCTTTTCCATAGAGGACTGAATGTCCGTAGGCGGCAGAATGTTTTTCAGCTCCACGCGGTTGACTTTAATGCCCCAGGGGTCGGTGGCTTCGTCCAGAATGGCGCGCATCTTGGTGTTGATAATATCGCGGGAGGTCAGCGTCTGGTCCAGCTCCAAATCGCCGATAATATTACGCAGTGTGGTGGCGGTCAGCGTTTCCATAGCCGCCATAGGCTGCTCCACACCGTAGGTGTACAGCTTGGGGTCGGTAATCTGGAAATATACTACCGTATCAATCTGCATTGTAACGTTATCCTTGGTAATTACCGGCTGGGGCGGATAATCCAGCACCTGCTCCTTCATACTCACCCGGCGGACAATTCTGTCGATAAAAGGTACCTTAAAATGCAGGCCTACGCCCCATACCGCCTGAAACGCGCCCAGACGCTCTATCACAAACGCGCGGGATTGCTGCACCACAACAATGCAGCGGATAATCACCACAAACACAAATACAATCAATGCGCAAATAATGACAGGTTCCATACCTTTTCCTCCTTTATTCTACTGTAACCTTCACAGGCGTTACATATACTCTCACGCTTTGTACCCGGTCTATCCGTACATGTGTGCCTTCCGGAATCGGCGCGCCGTCGGTGCTGCGGGCTGTCCATTCCACATCGCCGATTTTTACTTTGCCGGAATACGAGACGTTGTCAATCGCCTCTACCACCAGACACTCCACGCCCACCAACGCGTCCACGTTGGTTTTGGTCAGGCGGGGTGTGAAATACCGGTGGGCAACCGGCCGCAGCAGCGCCAAAGCCGCGCCCGAGGCAGCCAGAAACACCACAATCTGTACGCCCAGCCCCGCATCAAACAGAGAAGCCACCAGCGCCGCAAACGCGCCCACGGCAAACCAGGCAGAGACCATCGTTACTGTAACCGCCTCTACTACAAAAAACAAAACCATTAGCAAAAGCCATACGCCAGCTTGCATATGCATCCCTCCTTACTGTTAAGATAGCAGACTGCCGGAAAAATGTAAACCATTTTTCATAGCTTTTTCTAAAAAACCGGTTGCCATTCAAGCTTTGGTGATGTATAATTAAACTGTAAAAAAATGGGCTGTGCCCACAAAAAACGGAGGAAATATACGATGTTTAACGCGATGATTGAAGTTCTGAAGAAAAACCCCAGAAAAATCGTCTTTACCGAAGGCCACGATGCCCGTATTCTGGAGGCAACAGCCCGTCTGGTAGAGGGCGGTTTTTTGACCCCCATTCTGGTTGGCAACGTAGAGGAAGTCAAGGCAAACGCCGCAAAGGGCGGCTTCTGCATTGACGGCGTGGAAATTCTGGACCCCACCACCTACGCAGGTATGGACGCTATGGTAGAAAAGATGGTAGAGCTGCGCAAGGGTAAAATGAGCGCAGAGGACTGCCGCGCTGCTCTGAGCAAGGGCAACTACTTCGGCACTATGCTGGTAAAGATGGGCTATGCTGACGCTCTGCTGGGCGGCGCTACCTACCCCACCGCAGACACTGTCCGTCCCGCGCTGCAGCTGGTGAAGACCAAGCCCGGCGCACACCTGGTTTCCTCCTGCTTCATTATGGTCCGCGGCGAGGAAAAGCTGGCTATGGGCGACTGCGCCATCAATCTGGGCTATGGAGACCGTCTGGATAAGGACGGCAACGTTGTTCTGTCTGCTGCCCAGCAGCTGGCTGAGGTTGCTATCGAAACCGCTAACACCGCCAAGGTGTTCGGCATCGACCCCAAGGTTGCTATGCTGAGCTTCTCCACCAACGGCTCCGGCAAGGGCGGCACAGTTAAGCTGAGCCACGACGCCACCGTTGTTGCCAAGGAAATGGCACCCGATCTGCTGATTGACGGCGAAATGCAGTTTGACGCAGCGGTTGCTCCCGAGGTCGGTCAGCTGAAGTTCCCCGGCTCTGCTGTAGCAGGCTACGCCAACACCTTTATCTTCCCCACCATCGAGGCAGGCAACATCGGCTACAAGATTGCCCAGCGTCTGGGCGGCTTTGAGGCTTACGGCCCCATTCTGCAGGGTCTGGCTGCTCCCATCAATGACCTGTCCCGCGGCTGCAACGCCGACGAGGTCTACAAGATGGCAATTATCACCACCGCAATGGTATAATCTTTCTTTTCAAAGCATACACATCTGCAGGACAGCAACCCTGTCCTGCAGGTGTGTTTTTTAGAAAGGCGTGAATTTGATTGACCAACTTCCTGCTCTCTCTTTTTGTAAAAGACCGCTCCGCTTTGCTGCAGGCGCCGGTGCGCACCCGCTGCGGAATGCTTGCAAATGTAACAGGTATCGCGGTAAACTTTCTGCTGTTTGCCGTTAAGCTTGCGGTGGGTATCGTGTCCGGCTCTGTTGCCATTGTAGCCGACAGCTTTAATAACCTTTCCGACAGCGGTACCAATCTGGTGGCGCTGCTGGGCTTCCGTATGGCTGCCCGCCACGCCGACGAGGAGCACCCTCACGGCCACGGACGGCTGGAATATATCAGCGCGCTGCTGGTGTCCTTTGTGATTGGTTTCGTGGGTCTGGAGCTTTTAGGCGGCGCCATAGAGAAAATTCGCAACCCCGTTCCCCTTACACTGAGCAACGCCGCCTTTGTTCTGCTCTTTCTGGCAATCCTTGTAAAGCTGTGGCTTTACTTTTTTTACCGGAAGGTGGGCGCTCTCATTCAGTCTTCCGTACTGCGCGCCACTGCCGCCGACTCCCTTTCCGATGTGGCTGCCACCTCTGTGGTGCTGGTGAGCGCTCTCATTTCCCGCTTTACCTCTGTTTCCGTTGACGGCTGGACCGGTTTGCTGGTTGCGGGGTTTGTGCTGTTTTCCGCGGTGCAGTCTGCAGGCAAAACCATCGGTCAGCTGCTGGGTACGCCGCCATCTGCCGAGGTGCTGCTGCAGATGACGGAATTTATTGGAAATTATCCGGACATTCTGGCGGTACACGATTTGATGGTCCACGATTACGGCCCTGCGCGGCAAATCGTTTCCTTCCACGCGGAGCTGCCGCAGGATACCACCTTGCTGGAAGCCCACCGCATTATCGACCGGCTGGAGCAGGATATGCAAAACCGGTTTGGCTGCCTTGTAACCATTCACCCGGACCCTGTTTCCGTTGGTGATGCCCGCACCGACGATTTGCGTCTGCTTGCCCAGAAGGCGGCTGCCGAAATTGACCCCTCTTTCAGCGTCCACGACTTTCAGCTTTTTGCCGATGAAACGGCGAAAATTGTCTTTGATTTGTGCATTCCCGCCGCTTCCAGCTACACCGACGAAGAGGCAGCGGAACAGGTGGCAGAAAAACTCTCAAAATATGCCCCCGATTACCGGATAGAAATCCGTCCGGAGCACCCCTTTGTTTAACACAGAAAATTTGCCGGCTTTCAGAGCGGAAAACCCGCTTTGAAAGCCGACTTTTTTTATTTTTTTAATTCCGGAATTGTGGAAAAAAATTGCTTGTTTTTTGTGGGAAAATATGATAAAATTTAGGGTGAGAAAATAGTATTCTTTTTTAGGGTTTTTTCCCTGTTTTTTCGGGATTTCTATAGAGAAAGGAGCCAATTTTATGTATGCATCTGCCTATGTCTGGGCAAAGGTTTTAGGCCATATGGAGGATCGCCTTGGCGCGGTTACTGTGTCTGCCTGGTTTGACGATGCCGAGGTTGTGGAATTGACCGAAGAACATCTGATTTTATACTCTGCTTCCGACTTCCGTCGGGAGATTATCAGCCGCCGCTGCACCGAATACATTCAGGACGCGCTGAAGGAGATTTTCAATTCCGACGCAAAGCTGCTGGTTTTTGGCGATGAGGAGCTCTTCGCTTATAAAAATAAAGACACCCGCACCGCGGGTATGGACTTTAACCCCCAGTTTTCCTTTGATAACTTTGTGGTAGGTCCTTCCAACCGGTTCGCCCACGGCGCGGCGGTTGCCGTCAGCACCACACCGGGTCAGGTTTATAACCCCTTGTTTATTTACGGCCCTCCCGGCGTTGGTAAGACCCACCTGCTGTACGCCATTGCCAACGGTATCCGCAAGGAGAATCCCCAGGCAAATATTGTGTATATCAAAGGCGACCAGTTTACAAATGAGCTGATTGCCGCCATTCAAAGCGGTAAAAACATCGAGTTCCGCAGCAAGTATCGGGAAGCTGACCTGTTTTTGATTGATGATATTCAGTTTATTGCCGGTAAGGATTCCACCCAGGAGGAATTTTTCCATACCTTCAATAAGCTCTACGAGGAGCATAAGCAAATTGTTATGACCTCCGACCGGAAGCCCAGCGATATGCTGACTCTGGAAGACCGGCTGCGCACCCGCTTTGAGTGGGGATTGCTTGCATCTATCGAAGCGCCGGACTATGAAACCCGTATGGCAATCATCAAAAATAAAGCCACCTCTCTGGGTCTTGACTTAAACGATGAGGTTTGCAACTACATCGCGGTAAACGTAACCAATAACGTCCGGCAGATTGAAGGTACTGT
>JAZRGQ010000096.1:0-10625 GCA_045644405.1 Faecousia sp. | reverse complement strand
GCGCTGGGCGTGGGCTTTTATGAGGGCGCGATTCTGGGCGGTCTGGCAGCCTTTGTGGTTATCACACTGCTGCAGAATATGGACAGCCGTATGCATCGCAAAACTCGCCGCCTGGACGTATATTTTGAGCTGGACCAGAGTCTGAGCCTGGGAGAATTTCTGCGCAGTATGCAGCAGAAGGAGCTGGAGATTAGCAACGTGCAGCGAGAGATGGAAGCGGAAACCGAGGCAGGCCTGCGGGGCTATATAGCTACGGTGAAAGCTGCCAGACGGCAGGTACATACCGCACTGCTGGTAGAAATCGGAGAGATTTCCGGCGTTGCCTGGGTAGAAGAGCTGTAAAAAAAGGCCGGAACAGGCATTCCTGTTCCGGCCCGTATTCTTCCCGTAATTGCCTCAGGGTTGCAAAATACGGAACATTTTGCTATAATACATACACTTCACCATTGGGAGGCATTTATGAATATTATCATTGCCGGTGGTGGCAAGGTCGGTCAGACACTTGCCAGAGATTTAGCAGCGGAGGGGCATAGCCTGACGCTGATTGATTTGGATAGTAAGGTGCTGGAAACTTTTGCAGAGCAGTATGACGCCATGGGAATGCTCGGCAACTGCGCCAGTCGGGAGGTCCTGCTGCAGGCAGGCGTAAAAGCGGCAGAGCTTTTAATTGCTGTTACAAACAGAGATGAAGTAAACCTTCTGTGCTGTATGACTGCCCACGGACTGAATCCCTCCCTGCATACCATTGCCCGTATTCGCAATCCGGAGTATGCAGAGCAGGTTATGACAATGCGCAAGACCTTCCCCCTGTCGCTGACGGTCAATCCGGAAAAGCAGGCGGCGATGGAGATAGAGCGCTTGCTGCGCTTCCCCGGCTTTTTGCGCAGAGATACTTTTGCCAAGGGAAGAACCCAGATTGTGGAGCTGCGAATTGACAGCGCGAGCAAGCTGTGCGATATTCCCCTGCATAACCTGAGCAACGTGGTAAAATGCCGCGTTCTGGTTTGCGCGGTACTGCGCAACGGTACGGCAATGGCGCCCAGCGGCAACTTTGTGCTGCAGGCAGGCGACAGAGTGTTTGTTACCGCTACCACACCGGATTTGGAGCTGCTGCTGAAGAATCTGGGAATTATTACCAGACGGGTGCGGCAGGTGATTCTTTGCGGCGGCAGCGGTATCGGTTTTTATCTGGCGCAGCTGCTGGAAAAGGACAAAATGGCGGTACAGGTGATTGAAAAGGATTCTGCCCGGTGTACAGAGCTGGCAAAGCTTTTGCCCAATACCGACGTGATTTGCGGCGATTGCAGCGATTTGATGACCCTTGAAAATCAGGGGCTGGGTGAATGCGACGCGCTGGTGGCGCTGACCGGTATCGATGAAACCAATATGGTGGTTTCCCTTTACGGCAGCAGTCGGGGCGTACCGCAGGTGATTACCAAGCTGAGCCGCGGCGAGAGTAACAGCATTGCCAACGCAATGAACCTGGGCTCTCTGGTTGTGCCCAGAGAGCTGTGCAGCAATAACATTGTGCGTTATGTGCGCGCAATGCAGAATCAGACCGGCGCGGCAATTTCGGTACATACGATTGCCGACGGGCAGGTGGAAGCGGTGGAATTTCTGGTGGACGGCAGCACGAAAAACTGCGGTGTGCCGCTGAAGCAGCTGAAACTTAAGCCCAACGTGCTGATTGCCAGCATTACACGGGGTACCAAGACTATGATTCCCAACGGCGACTCTGTTTTTGAGCAGGGAGATACAGTGGTAGCGGTTACCGGCGTGCGCCGTTTGCTTTTACAGCTCAATGACATTTTTGCCTAAGAGGGTAAGCGTATGAACATAAAAATGATCGGGCGCTTTTTATCCCAGATTATAGGGATTGAAGGGGCGCTTATGATACCGGCGCTGCTAATCAGTCTGGGCTACGGTGAGTATCCTGCGGTAAAAGCGTTTTTGATAACCATAGGAATCATAGCGGTTTTGGCAGGGGTACTGTATGCGCTGTGCCGGAAAACAGAGGATTTGCGGGTGGCAGACGAAAGCCTGCGGCGCAGATTCGGCAGACTTTTCGGCGTAAAAGAGGGATTGGTCTGCGTCAGCTTGAGCTGGATTGTAATGAGTCTGCTGGGCGCGCTGCCGTTTGTGTTCTGCGGGCAGGTGGACAGGTATATTGACGCGCTGTTTGAGATTGTTTCCGGCTTTACCACCACCGGCTCCTCGGTGATTGCCGATGTGGAATCTTTGTATAAAGGCATTTTGTACTGGCGCAGCTTCAGCCACTGGGTTGGCGGTATGGGTGTGCTGGTGCTGCTGCTTGCAATCTCCTCGGGAAAAGATGCGGGATTTACAATGCATCTGATGCGGGCGGAAAGCCCCGGTCCGGACGTGGGTAAGCTGGTGCCGAAGGTGCGGCAGACAGCAATGATTCTCTACGCCATTTACATTGTGCTGACTGTGGTGAACGTTGTGTTCCTGCTGGCAGGCGGTATGGACTGGCTGACAGCTCTGTGTACTGCCTTCGGTACAGCAGGCACCGGCGGTTTTGGCATCAGAAACAGCTCAATGGCAGAATTCAGCCCATACCTGCAGACGGTAACCACTGTGTTTATGTTCCTGTTCGGCATTAACTTCAGCTGCCATTATCTTGTATTAATGGGGCGGCTGAAAAGTGTGTGGAAGGACGAGGAGTTGCGGCTGTATGTGGGCATAGCGGTTGTAAGCATTGTTGCGCTGGTGCTGACGGTGCGTCCCCTGTACGGAACGCTGGGGGAAACGGTGCGCCACGCGTCTTTCCAGGTGTCCTCTATTATGACTACTACCGGATATAGCACGGCGGATTTTGATTTGTGGCCGGCATTTGCCAAAGCGATTCTGCTGATGCTGATGATTACCGGCGCCTGCGCCGGCTCCACCGCCGGCGGATTCAAATGTATGCGTGTCGTGCTGGTGTTCAAAATACTGGGAAGAAACATTCGCCAGATTCTCAATCCCAAAAAGGTGCAGGTGATCCGCAACAACGGAAAGTCTGTGGACGAAAAGGTGCTGACCAATGTCAATGCATACCTGACAGCGTATATGATTATTATCGTGCTGAGTGTGCTTTTGCTGTCGCTGGACGGCTTCACACTGGAAACCAACCTGTCCGCGGTAATGGCGACGTTTAATAACATCGGTCCCGGTTTGGGTCTTGTTGGTCCGACGTGCACATATGCACAGTATAGCGATTTGTCGAAAATTGTGATGATTCTGGATATGCTGGCAGGACGGCTGGAGATTTTCCCGGTGCTGGTACTGTTTAGCCCCAGCACATGGAAGCGGCATTAAAAATTATTCCTCTTCCATAAGAGGAATAATTTTTTTGAAAAAAGCCTTAAAATGGTACTTGAAATTAAGAAATAGACTGCCATATCTTAATAGCGCGCCTTGACAAGCTGCGCGCAAGGCTGATATAATAACAAAGCACACATTTTCTGGCGTTTTGAAGAATTGCGGGGGTAGTTTTAAGGAAATGAAAGAATATCCGGTTGTTGTACCCCATTCCGGTGAGGCAGATGGGAAAATCCATATCGCGCAGCTGACTCCTCACGGGTTTACCCATCAGCATGAGTACTTCGAACTGGTATATGTTCTGGGAGGAAACGCTACCCGAAAAATGACAGACGGCAATATCCATGTGGCTGCCGGCGATTATTATGTTGCCAACCCCCTCAGCGCTCACGGCTATGACGATATTCAGGATTTGAATGTAGTGGTGTGCTACTTTCTGCCGGAGAGTATTGACCGGGCTTTGCTGAACTGCCCGTCTATCTCATCGCTTTTATCCAACAAGACGCTGCGTTTTGGCGTTTCGGTAGATATAAACCTTGCCAATAGAGTTCTCCACGATGTAGACGGGTCTGTCCGCCGGCTGATTAAAAGTATGGAGAAAGAGAACGAGGACAAGCGTACCGGCTATATGGAAATGCTCAGGTGCTATCTGACCCAGGTACTGGTCTGCGCGGCGCGCGCCTGTGAGGAGCGGATTCCCCGCAAAGCAGTAATGACGGTAATGGAGCATTTGAAGCAAAATTACAACACGCCGCTTTCTTTGGAAACGCTGAGTCAGCTGGTAGGGTATACACCCCAGTATTTGAGCAATTTGTTTAGCACTGAGGTGGGCATCAGCATACAGGGCTTTCTGCAGCGGCTGCGGATTGAAGAGGCCTGCCGGTTGCTGAAAGAAACCAAACTATCCGTGGCAGAGGTGGCTGCAAAGGTCGGCTATCAGGACGTCCGGTATTTTTCCAAGGTATTCCGCCGCTATCAAACGGTTTCTGCAAAAGAGTACCGTAAAACAGTGGATACAGATAAATAAATTTATTGTATAAAGGAAGGAAAGAAGAAATGAAAAACATTGTAATTGTAGACGGTGTTCGTACCCCCTTCGGTAGACTCGGTGGCGGCTTGCGCCAGTTCCACCCGGCTGATTTGATGGCAATGACCATCAAGAGCCTGCTCGAGCGCACCCAGCTGGACGTTAAGGAGCTGGATGCTGTATGTCTTGGCACAGCCAACGGCGACGCAAGATGCCCCAACTTCGCCCGTTTTGCCGCGCTGGAGGCAGGTCTTCCCTATGAGATTTCCGCAGTAGGCGTGGAAATGCAGTGTGGCTCCGCTATTGCTGCAATGAACGTGGCTGCCCACAGAATTCTGGCAGGCGATGCCGATTGTATGATCGTCGGCGGCGCAGAGTCCTTCAGCCAGCGGTTCTTCAAGTTCTCCACCTCTCAGGAGCCCTATAAGATGATTCCTCCCACTGCTTTCCCCAGCAATCTGGCACCGAAGGCAGAGGACAATATCATTATGATTCAGGTATCCGACCTGATGGCAAAGACCTGGGGCATCACCAGAGAGGAATGCGACGCATTTGCCCTGCGCAGCCAGATGCTGGCAAAGCAGGCTATAGAGAGCGGCTTCCTGGATAACCAGATTGCTCCCGTTGTGATTCCTGCTACCAAGAAGACTCCTGAAGTGATTGTAAGCAAGGACGAGCACCCCCGTCCCCAGACCACCGCAGAGGCTCTGACCAAGCTCAAGAGCATTTATGAAGGCGGCGTAACCACCGCAGGAAATGCCTCCGGCCGTAACGACGGCGCATCTGCTCTGCTGGTAATGACTGAGGAGAAGGCAAAGGCTCTGGGCTACACCCCCATCGCCCGCTGGGTTGCAGGCGCAGATGCAGGCGTTGATCCCAAGCTGATGGGTATCGGACCTGCTTACTCCAATATGAAGATTCTGGACAAGCTGGGTATGAAGCCCTCCGACATTGACGTTTACGAGTGTAACGAGGCTTTCGCAGCGCAGAACCTGGGCGTTATCCGCCAGATGGAAAAAATGAGCGGCCAGACCATCAATATGGACACCTGGAACCCCAACGGCGGCGCTATCGCATTCGGCCACCCCAACGGCGCTTCCGGCACACGTATTGCTCTGTCTGCCCTGCGTCATCTGGAAAACACCAAGGGTCAGTTCGGCCTGATTTCCTCCTGCTGCGGCGGCGGTATCGGCGTTTCTGCTCTGTTTGAAAGAATCTAAGGAGGTTTACATATGAGCAAGCCTTTAGAGGGCATTAAGGTTGTTGACCTGACAACCTTTGTTGCCGCGCCTGTTTGCGCCCGTCTGTTGAGTGATTTGGGCGCCAGCGTTGTAAAAATCGAGCACCCCAGAGGAGATGGCTGGCGTGAGTTCGGTATTAACTTCAACCCTCGCTTCTGCAACGAGGAAAACCCTGTTTTTGATATTTATAATTCCGGCAAGGAATTCATCTCCGTAAACCTGAAAACCGCCAACGGCAAGGAAGTGTTCTGGAAGCTGCTGGAAGAAGCGGACGTGTTTGTTACCAACACCCGTCCCGATGCGCTGCAGCGTCTGGGCTTCTCCTACGAAGATGTGAAGGAGCGTTGCCCGCGGCTGATTTACGCCATTGTTCTGGGCTACGGTGAAAAGGGTCCCGAGGCAGCTCTGCCTGCGTTTGATACCACCGCATTCTGGACACGCAGCGGCTTCCTGCGGGATATGTCTCCGCTGACTGCAGACTATCAGCCCATTTCTCCCCCCTCCGGCGTGGGCGATACAGTAACCGGCTACAATCTGCTGGCGCAGATTTGCGCCGCGCTGATCGGCAGAGAAAAGACAGGCAAGGGCGACTATGTCAGCGCCGGCTTGTATCACACCGGTATTTTCACCAACGGCACTATGGAAATCATTACCCAGAAGCCCTGGGGTCGCACCTATCCCAAGACCCGTCTTGAAGTAGGCCCTCCCGGTGGCTGCTACCGCTGCTCTGACGGCGAATGGCTGTTTATCGCAAACGGTCAGCTGTCGGTTGCTCTGCCCAAGATGTTCCGTATGATCGGCAGAGAGGATCTGGTGGGCGACGAGCGCTTTATGGATCGCGATACCCGCGCTGCCAATTCCGATGAGCTGTACCAGATTTTCCACGATGCATACGCCAGCAAGACCATCGACGAGTGGCTGCAGCTGGCAAAGGAATTCGACCTGCCGCTGGTAAGAATGAATCACTTCAGTGATGTAACCTCCGACCCGCAGGCGTGGGAGAACGGATACCTGGAGTATATGCAGTGCCCCAACGGCGAAACTGTGATTATGCCCAGCAGCCCCATTTCTATCGCGTCTATGGATCCGGTCGTTACAAAGCCTGCTGCGCAGGTAGGCGAGCATACGGCGCAGGTGCTGCGCCGTATGGGCTACAGTGAAGAAAAAATTGCCGAAATGCACGCCTCCGGCGATATTTATGTAAGATAAGGGAGAGTAAAATCATGGGTAAATTAACAGGTAAGTACGCAGTTGTTACCGGCGCCGGCAAGGGCATCGGTCAGGCGATTGCACAGCGCTTTTTGGAAGATGACGTGGCGGGTGTTGCCCTGTTCGATATGGACGAGGCTCTGGTAACTGCCACCGCAAAGGAAATGGATCCCACCGGCGAGCGTGTAATCGCTGTCAAGTGTGATGTATCCGATCAGGAAAATGTCAACGCCGCATTTGCAAAGGTAGTTGAGAAGTTCGGTCAGGTGGATATTCTGGTTAACAATGCCGGTATCACCCGGGATGCTATGTTCCACAAGATGACTGTTGAGCAGGCAAAGAAGGTGCTGGACGTTCACTTCTTCGGCACATTCTACTGCTGCCAGGCAGTTATCGGCGGTATGCGTGAGAGAAATTATGGCAAGATTGTTAACGTTTCCTCCACCTCCGCGTTCGGTAATATCGGTCAGGCAAACTACTCCGCAGCCAAGGCTGCAATCGACGGCTTCACCCGTACACTGGCTCTGGAGAGCGCACGTAAGAACATCACCGTCAACAGCATTGCTCCCGGTATGGTCAACACCGATATTCTCAAGACCATTCCCGAGAACGTTATGCAGCAGAAGATTGCCGCAACACCTGCACAGCGGCTGGGCGAGCCCTCTGAAATCGCTTCCGTGGCATCCTTCCTGGCAAGCGACGATTCTTCCTGGGTTACCGGTAACTGCATTTTGGCTTGCGGCGGCTTAAAAATGCGTGGTTAATTAGGAGGCTAATGTGGAAATTAAAAATGTATGCGTAATCGGCGGCGGCCTGATGGGCCGGCAGATTGCCCTTAATACAGCGATTTATGACTATAAGGTTACTGTTTTCGATGCTAACGCCGCAGTCCTCGAAGACCTTGCTGCGTGGGAAGATAAGTATCTGGCTGGCCGTATTGCCAAGGGCCGTATGACTGAGGAGCAGGTAGAAGGCATTCGCAGCCGTTTCCGTATTTGCACCTCTCTGGAAGATGCAGCAAAGGACGCGGATCTGGTGATTGAAGCCATCGTGGAGCGTAGGGACATTAAGTCTGCTGTTTTCAAGCAGCTGGACGCAATCGTCCGCCCCGACACCATTCTGACCACCAACTCCAGCCGTATGGCAGCATCTATGTTTAAGGACGATATTTCCCACCCGGAAAGACTGGCAAATCTGCACTACTTCAATCCTGCCCTGGTAATGAAGCTGGTAGAAGTGGTACAGGGTGAGCACTGCGCCACCGAAACCGCGCAGGCGCTGTACGATTTTGCCGCCAATACCGGCAAGACTCCCATCTGGCTGAAGAAGGAAGTGGACGGTTTCGTTACCAACCGTATCCTGCAGGCCATTAAGCAGGAGGCGCGTTGGCTGGTGGAAAACGGCTACTGCACCCCTCAGGACGTGGACATCGCCTGTGAAAAGGGTTTGAATCACCCCATGGGTCCCTTCCGTCTGGAGGACCTGGCAGGTATTGACCTGACGTTTGATATTATGCAGCGCAAGCTGGAAGAAACCGGCGAAAAGCCTGTAGGTTATGACCTTGTAAAGAGCTATTATGATAAGGGCTACTACGGCAAGAAAACCGGCCGTGGTTTCTACGAATACGAATAAAAAAAGAGCAGTGCCACAGAAATTCTGTGGCACTGCGTTTTTTATAAAGCAGCGTTATCGGCTCTGCATATAGGCTTTGATTGCCTCGAAGGTTTCGTCGCTGATGGCGTGCTCAATTTTGCAGGCGTCCTCTGCGGCAGTTTCGGGGCTGACACCCAGCGCCTGCAGCAGCCGGGAAAGAAGGGTGTGCCGCTCATAAATCTTGTTGGCAACTGCCAGACCGGTATCGGTCAGCGTGATAAAGCCGTCTTTGTCGATTAGAATGTAGCCGCCGCTTTTCAAAAGACCCATAGCGCGGCTGACGCTGGGCTTGCTGTAATTCATATATTCACTGATGTCAATGGAACGGACGTGGCCGTTGCGCTTGAGAAGTACGTGAATGGTTTCCAGATACATTTCGCCGGATTCCTGAATATGCATAGCAATCTCTCCTTGCGGAACATTGTTGCATCTAGTTTACCACGAAACAGCGGTTTTCGCAAGGGCGGTTTTTAAAGCATATAAGTACACCCCGAATGTGTAAACATTCGGGGTGTGATGCATTACTGCATACCCTGCTCGTAAGCCTCGATCATTTTCTTGACCATCTGGCCGCCGACAGAGCCGGCTTCACGGCTGGTCAGATGACCGTTGTAGCCGTTGGTCAGGTTAACGCCTACTTCGGAGGCTGCCTGCATCTTGAAGCGGTCCATAGCTTCCCGTGCCTGAGGAACATTGATCTGATTGTTGTTCTTCATAATGATTCTCTCCTTTTTCTGTTGCCCGGAACGCTGATCCGGGCAACCTTTGTTTCCCGTGATCTTATGTTCCGTTGCTTTTTGCGGTTTTTCCGCCGCAAACATAGCTTTGCCGAAAACGGAAGATGTATGTCTGTATCTTTACGGAAAATCTCACAAAAAATGGAAACACACGAAAAACCAACGCGTAGGGGACGGGTTTCCCGTCCCGCGGGAGGCGAAACGCCTCCCCTACAAGAGTTACGCATCTATAGTAGATGACGAAAAAACGGCTTTTTAGCGGCGGGATAAATGCCAGAAACAAAAATCCCGCTACCATCATCATAGCTTGGATTTTCAGCTATGGACGGACAGCGGTGATTTAGGGGCAAATATTGATTTCTGTGCGGCGTGAGAGTATAATCAATTCGACAAACTTGAATTTGTAGGTGAGTATATGAACGGCGTGAATAAAACACTATATATCCCCTTGTATGGGAAGTCTTATGTGAGTAAGAAGGGGATAATTCTTGATGATAAAAAAGCGGAGCAAATCTGGGAAGCAGAAGGATTTCCACTCAAAGGAAAATCCAAATCAAAATGGCTTGCCTATTATATGGGCACTCGGTCTGCTGTGTTTGATGAATGGTTAAGTCAACAAATGGTAAATGCACCGAATGCTGTGGTCATTCATATTGGTTGTGGAATGGACAGCCGTTGCATAAGAGTCGGAACGGAAAACCACAAGTGGTATGATGTGGATTTTTCGGAAGTTATTGGAGAAAGAAAACGATACTATATCGAAACAGATAACTATAAAATGATTGCAGGCGACGCAAGAGATTGTGATTGGTTGACAGCGATTGAGGAAAAGAAATCTGCTATTGTCGTTATGGAAGGCGTGAGTATGTATTTGACTGTCGGTGAAATGCAAAAGTTGTCAAATAGTCTGTGTAATCACTTTGAGAACCTGATGCTTTTGGTGGATGCTTATACTTCTTTTGCTGCTAAAATGTCAAAACGAAGAAATCCTATAAATGATGTGGGTGTAACCGAGGTTTATGGTATAGACAACCCACAATCTTATCAATGTGAGGAACTGGCGTTTGTAAAAGAGCATACAATGATACCTCAAAAATACATAAACGAATTAAGGGGATTTGAAAGATTGCTTTTTGCAAAACTTTATGCAGGTAATTTCTCCAAAAAGCTATATCGCTTATTTGAATACAAAAAGAAATAAATGTAAATTTCCAATTGGATAACCAGTTAAACAAACTTGAATTTGTCAAACCAAATAAAACCATACATATCTGCCATGCATTGAAAAGTGCATGTGAAACAAAACCCAGAGGTAGAGAATAGAAATGCAAAACAATACCGTATTAAAAGAACTTATTCGTTTAAACAGCGGCATATCAAATATCAGATATGCCGAGAACAATATGTGGTTTAGCGAAAATCCGAAATATGCCG
>JAZRGQ010000095.1:0-1705 GCA_045644405.1 Faecousia sp. | reverse complement strand
GATCAGACTTGCAGCTCGTGACTATGATCCCAGCCGCATCAACAAGTATGTTACTGAGCTTGCCGCTCGCTTCCACAAGTTCTACACCGTCTGCCGTATCAAGGATGCAGAGAGCGGTGTTCTGGAGGCAAGACTGCTGCTGGCTGACAGCGTCCGCCGCGTAATTGCCGTTTCCCTTGGCATTATTGGTGTCAGCGCTCCCGAAAAGATGTAATTTTAAAAAGCACCCTGAAAGCACCTGCTTTTGGGGTGCTTATATTTTTAAAATCCATAATATTTGTTTACAAATCGTACACAACCCTTGACAATAAAACAAAGTGTTGTAAAATATAGTTGACGTAGTTTGCGCAAATAGTTTGATTGCGGTATTCAATCGCAATACAGGAGATTTTTATGAAAAAGGAAGTATTCCACAATCTTTTTCCCCAGCCTGACTATGCAGAAATGACTGCCCGTTTGCGCCGCCCTTCCGGCAAAGTAGACGTTATTTTAGATACTGATGCATATAACGAGATTGACGATCAGTTTGCACTTGCTTATTTGGTTCGCAGTGAGGAAAGTGTGAACATGAGAGCAATTACTGCAGCGCCTTTCTACAGAGATCCCAGTATCGGCATTTGCCGTTCCAAGGATCCGGCAGAGGGTATGGAGCTGAGCTATCACGAGATTATCAAGGTTTTAAAGCTTGCCGGTCGCGAAGATCTGTGTGACCGGGTTTATCGCGGTTCTACCTGCTATCTGCCTGATGAAATTACGCCGGTAGCATCTGAAGCTGTGGATAAAATCCTGGAAATTTCCCGGGAATATGATGAAAAAAATCCCTTGTACATAGTAGCCCTGGGCGCCAGCACCAATGTAGCTTCCGCGCTGCTGACCGATCCGTCGCTTACAAAGCGCTGCGTGGTGGTTTGGCTTGCCGGACATGCCCATCACTGGAATGACTGCAGCGATTTCAATATGGCTCAGGATATGGCTGCTGCCCGTATTCTTTTCGGCTGCGGCGTAGCTCTTGTCCAGTTCCCCATGTTTGGTGTCGTGGCGGAATTCCGCTTCTCAAAACCGGAGCTGGAATACTGGTTCAGAGATAAGAACGATCTCTGCAATTACCTTATTGACAATACTTACGAATATAACAGGTTAAAGTACAATTATGAAGGCTGGAGCAAACCCCTGTGGGATTTGGCTACCGCCTGCTGGGTGGTTCAGGGTGATTTCGTGAAGTGTGCCTGCGTCCCTGCGCCTGTACCCACTTGGGAATACGGCTACAGCATCGATATGACCCGTCATCCCATGCAGTATATCTACTGCGTAAACAAAGACCCTCTTATAATCGATATTGCGACAAAGTTGGGTCGATAACACAGTTGTTTTACCCGTGTAAACGGGTGGAATAAATTAATACAAAAATAAAATTGGAGGAAACAAGATGAAGAAACTTTTTGCACTGCTTCTGGCTGTTGTTATGGTTCTGTCCCTGGCTGCTTGCGGCGGCAAGGAAGAGGCAGCTGTCTCCGAAGACGGTGTTGTCACCATCAAGCTGATGATGTCTCAGACTCAGCAGCCAGGTGTCAGCGCTGCTGTCGAGGCATTTAACAAGGCATACGAAGGCAAGATCGTTTGCGAGGCTGACTATCTGGCATTCGACAACGTATTTGAGACCCTGGAGATCCTGATGAGCTCCAAGTCTGCTGAGTACGACCTGTTC
>JAZRGQ010000094.1:0-11551 GCA_045644405.1 Faecousia sp. | reverse complement strand
ATTCTGGGGTGCTTGTGGCGCCGGGGTCAGCGCAGGACAGTTTGTGGCAATCGCGACGGATTCCACCCCCCTGGCAGCAAAACCTTGGGGACTAAGCAATCAGATGACCGCAAAAGCACTGGATAGCATCGGCAAAAACGGTGGTCCCCGGTGTTGCAAGCGAGATTCCTATTTGTCCATTCTTGCCGCAATCGATTTTGTTGCAGAGCATTTGGATGTCTATATGGAAAAGGCAATACCTGTATGCTCACGGAACCGCCAGAATAATCAGTGTATCGGAAAACTCTGCCCGTTCTTCGGAGGAGCGCAATGAAGAAAGTAGTCTTTATCTGTGTTCATAATTCCTGTCGCAGCCAGATTGCTGAAGCCCTGGGAAAGAAGCTGGCAGGTGATGTATTTGAGAGCTATTCTGCCGGAACGGAAACCAAGCCACAGATCAACCAGGATGCCGTGCGGCTAATGCAGCAAGTCCATAACATTGATATGGAAGCCACTCAGCACAGCAAGCTCCTTTCTGATATCCCGCAAGTGGATGTTGTCATCACTATGGGCTGTAATGTTCAATGTCCCTTCCTGCCCTGCTCCCATCGTGAGGATTGGGGTCTGGAAGACCCCACTGGCAAAAGTGATGCCGCATTCCTGAAAACGATCCAACTGATTGAAGAAAGAATACTGGATCTAAAACAAAGACTGAGATGAAGAATCCCGGAATTGGTATCCTACCAAAACCGGGGCATTTTGTATTACCCTCACTTGGTCTTTAGAAAACACAAGTAGCAAGCCAATAAATCAACCCGTAAATCACCGAGGCCGAAACACCATAAACAATAACAGGTCCTGCTATTGTAAACATTTTTGCGCCGACGTCAAGGATGAATCCTTCTGCTTGTGTCAATTTAGGACCCATATATTCGTGTTCCATTAGGACTAAATTATTCAAAATGACGCAAAAATCCCAACTTATTGTGGCGCAGGGAGTGAAAATTGCATCCTTTCCGGAATTATATTGAAAACGGAAAGGTGGCATAGCAGTGATACATTTTTCAACAACTCCAAAAGACAAACAGCTTGAACAAGTCGTAGATCAAGCACTTCGCTCCTTGGCCACACCTGAATACGAATTGACTGTAGACAAGGGCTTAACAATTCCAGAACAGCTACAGCACCTTATGTGTCAGCCAGGTATGGTTCTTCTTTCCGGAAGGCCCGGAATGGGTTGTACTTCCCTCGCTCTCAACATTGCCTTAAGTATAACCAAAATCCAAAGACGAACCGTCTTGTATTTCTCCTTTGATACCACGAAAGAAATGCTTATGAAGAAGTTGCTGTGTATTGAGGGTATGGTAAATACAAGGCGAATTTGGGATCAGGATTTTACCGATGCAGATTGGGTCCGTCTTACAACCGCCGGCAAGCTGATAAAGGAACTGCCACTGCACATCTACGATGATCCTCTGCTCACCGTTAGCGAAATCAGTCAGATATGTAGCCAACACAAGTATGTTGACCTTGTGATCATAGACTCGCTTCAAAATGTGCAGTCAACACCTGGCGAATGGGGCACATCCAAGCGTGCGAAAAAAGAGAACCGCATTTTACAACAATTAAACCGATTATCAAAGGAACACAACACCACTGTTTTATGTTTGAATATGCTTGGTCGTGATGTAGAAAACCGTATATGCAAGGAACCAGATGTGTGCGATATACGCAAATACAGAAAATCCTTCGATTATATCGATACAGCACTCTTCTTGTACCGAAAAGACTTTTACGAAGACCAAACAACAGATGAACCTACCGCGCTTTGCAATGTTCGTTTAAGCCGTAATGGCAGTTCTCACTATTTTCGTATGCGCTGGATACCCGAATACACCACATTTCTGGAAGCTCGTTTCCGCCATGCGGAGTAATTGACATCTTACCAGGTGTCTGCTATATTTTAATTAAACTCAAGGAGGGAATCTCAATGACCTATGAAATGGCAAAAGAAATGTTACTTGAAACAAATCTCCGTCATCTTAAAGATATTGAGAAGAACATTCCCAAATTATTAGGTCCAGCGTATTCTAATCCATACTACATCAGCATCCCGGATAATTGGTTTAACACGCAATCTCCCCGTATTATGATTGTGGGAGAAGAAGGCTTTGGCACTTATGGGTGCGGAAAGAATGACACACCAGATAAGATCATTGACTGCCATGATATTGAAAGAATTCAAGCACTTAATTATAACTATTTGCGCATACAATTGGGTCGAGAAGCCGGCGATATTAATAGCAGTCCCTTCTGGCGGAGATTTCGTGAGATTGCAAAGCATGGTGAATGCAGTTGGTCAAACATTGATAAGATCCATTTGCTGCGAAATTGGAATTGTCGCTTATCAAACAAAGACCGTAAATTATTACATTCCATTAACACAAGAATCTTACAAGAAGAAATATCCATACTGGACCCAACTCATATTGTTTTCTTTGGGTGGTATGGTGTTTCCTTGCAGCACGAATTGCCTTCTTTGTTCGAGATGATGTACCCAAAGGGATTGGGCGACAGTAGTGTTTGGTATAAGAATGTTGCACATTTTGAAAAAGATGGCAGGCATTATATCTTCGCCTATCATCCGAACTGGGGATACCGCAATCGCGGTTATGAAGATAAAGTGATTTCGGCGCTAAAGGAATGCCTATGAGAAAACCCGGAGTTGCATCGCAACTCCGGGTTTTGCATTCATCAAAAAAGTGTTGATATCCAGTAAATCAATCCATATACCACACTTGCACTTACGCCATAGACGATAACAGGGCCTGCTATTGTAAACATCTTCGCTCCAACGCCTAAGATAAATCCTTCCGTTTTAAACTCCACCGCTGACGCGGCGATGGCGTTGGCAAAGCCGGTAATCGGCACCAAAGTACCTGCGCCGGCGTGTTTGGCAATATCATCATATACGCTTAAGCCGGTAAGCAGCGCTGACAGCGCCACCAATGTCATAGAGGTTGCGGTTGCTGCCCCCTCCTTGTCCAGTCCCAGCGCTTTGTAGCCGTTCAAAATCAGTTGACCGGCGCAGCAAATCAGCCCGCCGATAAGAAAGGCTTTTAAGCAATCTTTCCATATAGGAGATTTGGGCGCCATATCCTGCACAAGTTTTCCGTACTCTTTCTGGGTCATAAAAAATCCCTCCTTCGGTAGGATACACCGAAGGAGGGATTTTATTCTCTTATTTTACAGAATCCTCTTTTTTCATCTTTTTCTGCAGCCAGTCTTTACCGGTAACAAAGCGCTCCACAATGTAGCTTACCACATAGTCGCCTGCGGCGTTGACCATTGTTGCAGGCGGGTCTACCAGATTGCCCAGCGCAATGGCTATGGGATATGCGATTGCCAGCTTATCCGGGAAGAACATCGTGCAAAGCACCAGCTCGCCTGTTCCGCCGCCGCCGGGGATTCCGGACATTGCCACCGAGGAGAACACCGCCACGATGATTGCAAGAATCGCCTCGCCGGTACCGAACTCCTTGCCGAAGATGCCAAACAGGAACGCTACCTTGATAATTGCAGACATT
The DNA here is from genome assembly GCA_045644405.1 of Faecousia sp. GTDB lineage: Bacteria > Bacillota > Clostridia > Oscillospirales > Oscillospiraceae > Faecousia. The sequence continues at coordinate 7,985 of JAZRGQ010000094.1, read as the reverse complement.
GCCGAGCCGTCCATATGCATCGTGGCGCCCAGGGGCATTACAATTTCCGCCACGTCCTTGGTGATGCCGGTGTTTTCCGCCACCTCCATATTGGTAGGAATGGTGGCTACCGAGGAGCATGTACCAAAGGAAACCGCCGCCGGCTTAAACAGATGCTTAAACATCACCTTTGCGCCGCCCTTGCCGCCACCGAAACGGGCGTAAATGGGGAAGAACACAAACATATACGCAAAGCTCAGCACATAGTAAATAATCAGCGTGCGGCTATAATCACCAATCAGCTCCGGACCGTAGGTTGCTACCAGATAGGCGAAGAAGCCAAAGAAACCGATGGGCGCGTAATAGGTGATGATTTTCACCATTTTCATAATAACCGCAGTAATATCTGCCAAAAACTTTGCAGTCATCGTCTTCTTGCCGCCCGCCATCTGGACACCGAAGCCAAACAAAATCGCAAACACAATCAGAGGAAGAATTGCTCTGCGACTTAAAAGCTCCGCAAAATCCGGTTTGGTGAAGAAATTGACAATCATATCTGCAAGGCCAAGGGTTTCTCCTACCTCACCTTCGGTAACGGTGTACTTTCCCTGTACCAACGGGAAGATGCTGACTGTTGCGTACATCACAACTGCCGCAATCACCGCTGTTACCATAAATGTGGCGATGGTTGTGCCCATAATTTTGCCTGCCCGCTTCATACTGTCCATATTGGCGATGGCAGAGGCGATGGAGCAGAACACCATCGGCACTACAACGCAGAACATCAGATTAATAAATATTGTACCCATAGGCTCCAGTACTGTGGCGCCGGCAGAAAGGATATTGCCCTCCGCGTCCTTTACCACAGGCCAGATTGCGCCTACAACGCAGCCGCCGATGATACCCAGCAGCATTGTCAGAATAAAACCGTAGGTTTTCAGAAACTTTTTCATAGAAATCCCTCCGTTTTTTATGTTACACCTATATTTTAATAGTCATCTCTTGCAATGTAAATGCATTATATGCTATAATTGTTGCAAAAAGTGCTATTACAAGGAAGTGGTCGAATGGAAACTTACCAAAAGCGGGGATATTTGCTCGAAAACTACAAGCTGTTTCATATCCTGGACCAGGGCGTGCAGGTGGATTACCACTACCACGAATTCTGCAAGCTGCTGTTTCTGCTGTCCGGCTCCGGCAGTTACACGGTAGACGGTCAGCGGTATCTGCTCCAGCCCGGCGACGTGGTGCTGATTAACAGCGGCAGTGTCCACCGACCGGAGCTGGGAATCGGCGAGCGCTATGAGCGTGTTATTGTCTATATCTCTCCCGATTTCCTCCACCAGGAGTCCACACCGGATTGCAATTTGCTGGACTGCTTCCGCAAAGGTAACAGCCACGTGCTGCGGCTGCCGGAACACCAAACGCAAAAGCTGCAGGCAATGGCAGCCGCGCTGGAGCAGGAGCTGCAGGATAACCGCTATGGCAGGCAGATTCTCAGCAAGGCGCTGCTTTTGCGATTGATGGTGCAGCTGTGCCGCTATGTGAATCGGGAGGATATTCCTTACGCCCAGCCCTTGCAGCCGAAAAACGACCGGATACTGGATATTCTCCGGTATCTGGACGCCCACAGTACCGAGGATTTGGATATAGACCGGCTGGCAGAGCAATTCTATATCAGCAAATACCATATGATGCGGCTGTTCCGGCAGGAAACCGGCACCACCATTCACACCTATCTTAACCAGCGGCGGCTTGCCTATGCCCGTTCTCTCATTGGCAAGAATGTCCGCGCTACCGACGCCTGCTATCGCGCCGGTTTCCGCAGCTATTCCTCGTTTACGCGCGCCTATGCCAAGCACTTCGGTACAACGCCCACCGGAAGAAAAGACCCCGCCATCGCGATGCAGGAAAGCTACGAATAAACTTCACCCAAAATTTGCAGCGGGAAATCTTGCTTTTCCCCACCAACTGGTCTATAATAAATAAAGAAGAATTGAGGTGGCAATATGAAGGCGTTGCGGCATTTTTTAACAATTACAAAGCACCATTTTCTTGTAATGGACGGCTGTTTTCGCGTGGGTCTTATCTGGCAGGGACTTACCCACGATTTAAGTAAATATTCCCCTGCTGAATTTTGCAACGGCGTGCGCTATTATCAGGGCGTGCGCAGCCCGAACTCTGCAGAGCGGGAGCGAAAGGGCTACAGTGAAGCCTGGATGCACCACAAGGGCAGAAACCGGCATCATTACGAATACTGGACCGATTTGAATCTGGAAACCCGCACCTACCAGCCCGTTCCCATTCCCCGCCGCTATCTTGTGGAAATGGTGATGGACCGGCGCGCCGCCTGTATGACCTATCAAGGCAAAAACTATACGCCCGCCTCCGCCCTGACCTATTTTGACAACAGCCGGGACAAATGGCTGATGCACCCGCAAACACGGCAGGAGCTGGGCTTTTTGCTGACAATGCTCCGGGACGAAGGCGAAACCGCCACCTTCCACTATTTACGCCATCACGTTCTACAGGGAAAACCTTTCCCCTGGGAAGAAGAAAATGTATAACTACTCCCTGATGGGGGAAGCTATTTATAAATCCAGGAAATTTCCCTGCGTTTTGGCAAAAAACTCTTGACATTTTCCGGAAGTTGCGTATAATAAAACTCGTCCGTGTGATAGAGGATTAGTGTAACGGTAGCACACCGGACTCTGACTCCGTTTGCGGGGGTTCGAATCCCTCATCCTCTGCCAGAAAAAGACAGATTCCGACAGGAATCTGTCTTTTTCATCTAAGTGCGCCTGACGGCGCGTGAAGTTTGCTCCACAAGTGAAGTAGTCCTGCGGACAGTGAAGTTTCTGCGGAAGTGAGTGGCGCACTTAACTTCACTTTGTGCGAAGCACAAAACTTCATTATGCCTTAGGCATAACTTCACATCAGCGTTAGCTGATACTTCACTAAAAACCGTGAGAGTTGGAATTCATACGCAAAACTGCAAATAATATCTTTTTGTAGCCCATAGACAAAAAAAGACCTTGTCGATTGACAAGGTCTTTTTTATTTATCCCATATAGAATTCTTTGTACCACTGAGCAAAGGCACGCAGACCCTGACGCAAGGGAGTTGCAGGCTTGAAACCAAAATCCCGCTCCAGCGCACTGGTATCGGCATAGGTTACAGGCACATCACCGGGCTGCATAGCCACCAGTTCCTTGTGGGCCTCAAAGTCATAATCCTCCGGCAGCACACCGGCGGTAATCAGCTCCTGCTGCAGGGTGTCTACAAAGTCCAGCAGGTTTTCCGGACTGTTGTTGCCGATATTGTATACCCGATAAGGCGGCAACGGCAGACCGTCTTCACCGTCCTCTTTCTCCGGCGCGCAAGTCATAACACGCTTCACGCCCTCTACAATATCATCAACAAAAGTAAAGTCCCGCATACACTTGCCGAAGTTGAAAATCTGAATAGTCTTCCCTGCCCGCAGCTTATCGGTAAAGCCAAAGTACGCCATATCCGGACGTCCGGCAGGACCGTACACCGTAAAGAAACGCAAGCCGGTAGAGGGAATATTATAAAGCTTAGAATAGGCGTGCGCCATCAGCTCGTTGCTCTTTTTGGTTGCCGCGTACAAAGAAACCGGATTATCCACCTTGTCCTCAATGGCATAGGGGATTTTTTTATTACTGCCGTAAACCGAGGAGCTGGAGGCATACACCAGATGGGAAACAGGATACTTCCGGCAGGCCTCCAGAATGTTGAAAAAGCCAATGAGGTTGCTTTCAATATACACGTCCGGATTGGTAATGGAGTACCGCACACCTGCCTGCGCTGCCAGATTTACCACCACATCAAACCGGTATTGCGCAAAGGTTTCTTCCAACAGCGCCTTATCGCCGATATTGCCCCGGATAAATACCCAGCGGGTTTCCGGTGTCTTATCCGCCAACTTCTGAATCTGTTCCAGCCGGTACTGCTTGATAGACACATCGTAATAGTCATTGACATTATCAAAGCCTACAATCACCGCACACTGGCAGCTGCGCAGCAATTCCATCACCAGATTGGCGCCGATAAAACCGGCAGCACCGGTAACGAGAATCGCTTTGTTTTTCAGTTCCACATTGGGCTGCAGCATATTACACGTCCTTTCTCCACACCATCTTATTGACAACGCCGGTATAGGATTGAATCAGTTTTACCACCTTTGTGGATACATTTTCTTCCACATAATCAGGAACAGGCAGTCCATACTCCCCGTCCTTCACCAGTGCCACCGCCGTTTGCACCGCCTGCAGCAGTCCCTGACCGTCAATGCCTGCCAGCACAAAGCCAGCCTTATCCAGCGACTCGGGACGCTCGGTAGATGTGCGGATACATACTGCGGGGAAGGGCTTTCCAATGCTTGTAAAGAAGCTACTCTCCTCCGGCAGCGTGCCGGAATCCGACACCACCGCAAATGCGTGCATCTGCAGGCAGTTGTAATCGTGGAAGCCCAAAGGCTCGTGGCGAATTACCCGCTTGTCCAGCTGAAAACCGTACGCCCCCAGCCGATTGCGGCTTCTGGGGTGGCAGGAGTAGAGAATCGGCATATCGTAGGTTTCCGCCAGCCGGTTGACCGCGGTAAACAGCGATTCAAAATTCTTCTGGGTATCAATATTCTCCTCTCTGTGGGCAGAAAGCAGAATATATTTCCCTTTTTGCAGCCCCAGTCGGGTATGAATATCCGATGCCTCAATCTGGGGCAGATTGTTGTGCAGCACCTCCGCCATAGGCGAGCCGGTAACGTAAGTACGCTCTCTGGGCAGTCCGTTGTCCGCCAGATACCGGCGGGCGTGCTCCGAGTAGCACAGATTTACGTCGGAAATAATATCCACAATCCGGCGGTTTGTTTCCTCCGGCAGGCACTCATCTTTGCACCGGTTTCCTGCCTCCATATGGAAGATAGGAATGTGCAGCCGCTTTGCGCCAATCACCGACAGGCAGGAGTTGGTATCACCCAGAACCAGCACCGCGTCCGGCTGCAGCTGTACCATCAGCTGGTAAGATTTGGCAATAATGTTGCCCATCGTTTCGCCCAGATCCTTACCCACTGCGTCCAGATATACCTCAGGATCTGCCAGATTCAAATCGTGGAAGAATACGCCATTGAGGTTATAATCGTAGTTCTGACCGGTGTGGGCAAGAATGGTATCGAAGTACCGGCGGCACTTGGTAATGACCGCTGACAGCCGGATAATCTCCGGACGTGTGCCCACAATAATCAGCAGCTTCAATTTTCCGTTATTCTGAAATTTTACATCTGTCATAGTTCCACCTCAAATATATGTAATCTTTCGTAAACGCTTTTTCGTTCCTCCGCCTTGGCAGAAAGCGCTCCTAAACCGGCGCGCTGTCCTTTTGCCACGCGTCCAAGATACCGCAGCGCCAATCCGGCGTAATAAACAGGATACTGCCATTTTGCCGCCTGAGGGTGCTGCTGTTTTACCGTATCTTTGGCGGCGCGGTGCAGATGATAGATTACGCCGCACTTCCCGTTCTCACCCTGCTCTATCAGCATACCGCTTCTGGCGCGGGCTGTATCCTTGCGACCAAAATTGCCGCCGGTGAGAATATCCTCCATCACCGCCTGACACAGGCTTGTATCCGTCTCTGTCAGCCAGTCCGGACGTTCAATGCCCAGATAGGTTGCGCACGTTTCAGTCATTACCTGCGCATAGGTGAAAAGTCCGATTTCCCGGAAAAGAGGAATCAGCCGGGTTTCCCAGAACGGCATTTTTGCTGTTTTATTTACATAGCAAGCCCAGTCGCACAAATGGCGCAAGCCCAATCCCTGGTCCAGCATATGATGCTGCATATGCAATAGCAGCACCACGCCCTGAAGCAGGTCGGAGGGCATCAAAAACTTGCCGGAGCCCACATCTGCCTGCTGGCAGGTCTTTAACACCGGCTCCAGAAACGCGCGGATTTGCGCGCCCTGCTGTGCATCAGGAATACCGGCAATCTCAAAGTGCATTTCCAGATGCTCCCGTTGCCGGCGAAACACGTGATGTCTTTCGTGTCCTTCGTGGGAGCGGGTAAAGCCAGCTTCCACCAGCAAATCTCCCACTTCCTTCATCTTGTCCGGCTCGATAAGAAAATCCACATCGCCCAGCACCCGCAGTTCCGGCTTGGGATAGTAGCTTGCCGATGCTTCGCCTTTCAAAATGCAGTAGGCAACGTTATGCGCTTCCAGCAGCTTTACCAGCTGCGATTGGGCATAGCCTGCCTGCAGATTTGTCGCCAGTTTTCCCATTGCCACCTGCGACCACAGCGCATACACTTGCTTCGGCACCTGATTTTGCACCGCCTGCAGGCAGTCCCACGCCAGCACAGGCACTGCCTGCTGTACCGATTCCTGCAAAAGTGTTTCCCAATCAAGCGCGTCCGCCTGCGGCAAAGCCGGCGGTTGCCCGTTGATGCCTGCTCGCAACAGATTCAATAAGAAAGTCTGTTCCTGTGTCAAAACGTTCTCCTTTATACCGGCTCAAAGAAGGTGTCCGGATGGTTGGGGTCAAATGATTCATTTGCCCACATCACTGTAACCAGATTTTCGGTTTCTGACAAATTGATAATATTATGGGTATAGCCGGGCAGCATATGAATTGCCTGTATTTGCTCGCCGCTGACTTCAAAATTCCAAATCTCGTCTGTGTCGATTTTCCGCATTTGAATCAGACCCCGGCCGGATACCACCATAAAAAATTCCCACTTGCTATGATGCCAGTGCTGACCTTTGGTAATACCGGGCTTGGAAATATTCACGGAAAACTGTCCGCAATCAGCTGTTTTCAAAAGCTCTGTGAAGCTGCCTCTTGCGTCCTCATTCATATGCAGCGCAAACGCCGCTTTTTCTTTCGGTAAGTAAGAAAGATAGGTAGAATACAGCTTTTTAGCAAAGCTGTTGTTGGGAATCGGGGGCATACACAGTGTACCGGGCTGGTCGCGGAAGGCTTCCAGCAGTCCCACAATCTCACCCAGCGTTACCTTATGGGTGGTGGGTACATAGCAGTAGTGTCCGTTTTCCGCCGGAACGGGCTCCAAGCCCTCGTACTCACAGCGGTTGGGCTTTCCCTCCAGCGCGTCCAGCATCTGCTCCACCAAATCGTCAATATACAAAAGCTCCAGCTGGGTAGTGGGGTCATTCACCTGAATGGGCAAATCGTTTGCGATGTTATTGCAGAAGGTCGCCACCGCAGAGTTATAATTGGGGCGGCACCACTTGCCAAACAGATTGGGGAACCGGTACACCAGCGCCTGTGCGCCGGTTTCCCGGGCATAGGCAAAGAGCAAATCCTCTCCCGCCTTTTTACTTCTGCCGTAATCGCCGTCATAGCGGCCGATGCAGGTGGCCTGCACAGAGGACGAGAGCATTACAGGGCAAGTGTTGCTGTGCTTTTTCAAGGTGTCCAGCAGTGTAGAGGTGAATCCGAAATTGCCCTGCATAAACTCCTCCGGATTCTTCGGGCGGTTTACACCCGCCAGATGAAACACAAAATCCGCCTGCCGGCAAAAAGTGTCCAGCAGCGCCGGCTCTGTATCCAAATCATATTCAAAGATATTGCCTATCGACAAAGCAGGACGTGTCCGGTTTTTATTCTGTTGAATGGTCTTCAGCGTCTGTACCAGATTTTTACCTACAAACCCCTTTGCGCCGGTGATTAAAATATCCATATACCGGTTTCCTCCCTGCTTTTACTTTAAAATTTTACTTTGCTGTTTTTTCCAGTTCCTGACGGATATAGTCCAGCTGCAGCAGCTTTTCCTTTACCTGCTCCACATTCAGCAGCTGTGTATTGTTGCTGTTAAACTCGGTCAGTGTATTTCTTTGGGCATCGCCCTTGCTGAAATACTTATCGTAGTTCAGACCCCGGTTATCCGCCGGTACCCGATAAAAGTCGCCCATATCCTCTGCCTTTGCGCACTCCTCGTTGGTCAGCAGAGTTTCATACATCTTTTCGCCGTGGCGA
>JAZRGQ010000093.1:0-2149 GCA_045644405.1 Faecousia sp. | reverse complement strand
TACAGGGGTTTGGGTGTATAATTCCTGCATATTTAAGAATAAAATTCACTGGAGGGCGAATTTATGAAAAAGGAAAATATTAAAAAAGTCGTGCTGGCATACTCCGGCGGACTGGATACATCGATTATTATTCCCTGGCTGAAGGAAAACTACAACAACTGTGAAGTGATTGCGGTTTCCGGCAATGTGGGTCAGGCGGACGAGTTGGAGGGTCTGGAGGAAAAGGCGCTGAAGACCGGCGCTTCCAAGCTGTATGTGCTGGACCTGACTGATGAATATGTAGATGAATACATTATCCCCACAATGAAGGCCGGCGCGGTTTACGAGGAGTATCTGCTGGGCACCAGCCACGCCCGTCCCTGTATTGCCAAGGGTCTGGTGGAGATTGCCCTGAAAGAGGGTGCAGACGCGATTTGCCACGGCTGCACCGGCAAGGGTAACGATCAGGTGCGTTTTGAGCTGGCAATCAAGCATTTTGCGCCCAATATGCCGATTATTGCGCCCTGGCGGGAGTGGGATATTAAGTCCCGTGATGAGGAGATTGCCTATGCGGAGGCGCACAATATTCCTCTGAAAATCACCAGAGAAACCAACTATTCCAAGGATAAGAACCTGTGGCATCTGAGCCACGAGGGTCTGGATCTGGAGGATACAGGAAACGAGCCTCAGTATGAAAAGCCCGGTTTCCTGGAAATGGGCGTTTCGCCGCTGCAGGCACCGGACGTACCGACCTACATCACACTGGAGTTTGAGCAGGGTGTGCCGGTGGCGCTGGACGGAGAGAAGATGAGCGCCAAGAATATTATTCTGAAGCTGAACGAAATTGGCGGCGCAAACGGTATCGGCTTGCTGGATATCGTGGAAAACCGGCTGGTGGGTATGAAGTGCCGCGGCGTATACGAAACCCCCGGTGGCGCGATTTTGTATAAGGCCCACAATGTGCTGGAAACAGTCTGTCTGGACAAGATGACGATGCACGAAAAGCAGAAGATGTCAATCACCTTTGCTGAGCTGGTGTATAACGGTCAGTGGTTTACGCCTTTGCGGGAAGCCTTTTCTGCCTTTGTGGACAAAACACAGGAAACGGTTACCGGCAAGGTGCGGCTGAAGCTGTATAAGGGCAATATGATTAATGCAGGCGTATGGAGTCCGTATTCGCTGTACTCCGAGTCTGTGGCTACCTTTGGTGAAAGCGATTACAATCAGGCGGATGCTGCCGGATTTATCAATCTGTATGGCTTGCCTATCAAGATTCAGGCAATGGTAGACGGCAAATAAACGTTTATGGAAATACTGTATTCAGACAGGGAACTGGCGGTGTGTATCAAACCGGTGGGGCTGGATTCAGAGCACGATGTGCCGCAGGCGCTGAAAGAGCAGCTGGGCGGACAGGTGTTTACAGTCCATCGGCTGGACAAAAATGTAGGCGGTGTGATGGTATACGCCCGCACCGCGGCTGCTGCCGCCGGACTTTCCCGTGAAATACAACAGGGAAATTTTGTGAAAGAATATGTGGCGATGGCCCACGGTCAGCCGCCTGCGCAAGGCGATTGGCAGGACCTGCTGTTTAAGGACAGCCGCCGCAATAAGGTGTTTGTTGTGCAGCGCCAGCGCAGCGGCGTAAAGCCTGCCAGACTGGAATATGTCTGCCAGCAGGCAGGGGAGCGCTCACTGGTGCGGGTGCGTCTGCACACCGGCAGAAGTCATCAGATTCGGGTACAGTTTGCAAGCCGCGGCTTTCCGCTGGTAGGCGACCATAAATATGGCTCCCGCGCTAAAGAAACAGAGCCGATGCTCTTTTCCAGTAAAATCCAATTCGATTTTAACGGCAAAACCCATTCTTACGAAGCGCTGCCAAAGTGGGCAGAACGGGAGGTGTAGTTTAGATGCAGGAAAAATCCGCCACATTGAAAATGCTGATCAGTATGGGAATATTCGGCACAGTGGGTCTGTTCGTGCGACTGATTCCGCTGCCCTCTGCGAATATTGCCTTCTGGCGGGGCGTTATGGGCGGAGTGTTTCTGCTGGCGGTGATGCTGCTGACCGGAAAAAAACCGGATTTTGCAAGAATAAAAGCCAATTTGCCGGTTTTGTGTCTGTCCGGCGCTGCCATCGGCTGCAACTGGATTTTGCTGTTTGAAGCATACCG
>JAZRGQ010000092.1:0-10654 GCA_045644405.1 Faecousia sp. | reverse complement strand
GAAGACCTGTGCGCTCTGCTTGCGCAGCAATCGCTGTAAAAATAAAAAATCCGACTGAAATTTCAGTCGGATTTTTTATTTTTACAGCGATTGCTGCGCAAGCAGAGCGCACAGGTCTTCGGCAATTTCCGGATTGGATATGCCAGCGCGCAAAGCCTGACACATATCCGGCAGGGAAAAGCGGCAGCCGGTAAGGGCAGCTTCCGCTTTCTGGGGAAATGCCCAGTCCATAGCGTCGGAATAAACCTTTGCTTCTGTGATGATTCCCCGCCGGGCGTTCAGCAGCAGCTGTACATTGCCCCAGCTGTAACGGGCCTCACAGGAAAATGCAAAGGGCAGGGAAGCTCCGTACAGGTATTCCCAGCGGGAATATTCTGTTTCAAGCATAGCTATGGCAGCCCGGTCTTCTTCTGTCAAGGTGATAAAGGTGGGCTCTAAGCCGTATACTTGCGCAAACGCGGCGCACATATGCTTCTGCATCGTTTCGCAGGTCAGCCCCCCGGACAGCTGGGACAGGTTTACCACACGGGAGCGCACAGAAGAAACGCCCTTTGCCTCCAGCTTGGCTTTCGACGGACTGAGGTACCGCTGCAGCTTATCCATATCCACATCTACAAGCAGTGTGCCGTGGTGGTAGGCGTGGGTTTGATTCTGGTAGAAGGCGTTTCCGGAGAACTTGCGACCTTCGGAAAGAATGTCGTTACGCCCGGATTTTTCCGCCTGAATACCCGCGAGCTTGCAGGCTTGCAAAATGACTTCCAGCTGCTTATCCAGATTGTAGTTTTCTTTGGCAACGAGGAATGTGAAATTCAAGTTGCCCAAATCGTGAAATACCGCGCCGCCGCCGGAAAGCCGCCGCGCCAGAAAGCCCTGTTCCTGCTCCAAAAGCGCAGTACGGCACTCTGCCCAGGCATTCTGGTTGCGACCGATGACAACCGTATTCCGGTTTTGCCACAGGTATAAAACGCAGGTTTGCCCATCGGTAGTATCCAGCAATCGTTTCTCGATTGCCAGATTTGTATAGGGATTATCTCCTTCAGCAAGGTAGATACGAATTTGTTTGATCATAACAACCTCGTCAATGTTTTGATGTGATTATTATAGGGGGGTGTCCGGCGAAAGTCAACCGTTTGAAAATTACTGTTGACAATTTTGGTAAGTTGGTGTTATATTGATGATAAAATAATGAAAACATAACATCGAGGAGGCGTATTATGAACAGAAATCGCCAGGACAAAATCAAAGAGTATATCGAAAGAGAAAAGGAAGTTACCCTCAAGCAGCTACAGGCGCTGTTTCCGGAAGTTTCCTTAATGACCATTCACAGAGACCTGGACGCGCTGGTGAATGCGGGGCTGATTGTAAAGTTCCGTGGCGGCGCAAAATCTGTTCATCACGCCGGCGATCCGGAGTTTAATGTGCGTATGCGGGAGAATACCGCGGGAAAGATGGCAATCGCCCGCAAGGCGCTGACACTGATTCAGCCTAACAGCGCGATTTTCCTTGATGCCAGCACCACAAATCTGGCGTTGGCGCGTATCCTGCCGGATATGAATCTGAATATCTTTACCACCGGCCCCAGCGTGGCGCTGGAACTTTGCAAGCTGAACAATCCGGTGGTTACTCTGTGCTGCGGTACAATCAACCGGAAGAACCTGGCGGTATCTGGGCAAAACACGTTGGAAATGCTGAGCAATATCAATATTGACCTGGCATTTATCGGCGTGTCCGGCTGCTCTGTGGACGCCGGCTTTACCTGCGGAACAGAAGGGGATATGCTGGTAAAACGGCTGGTAATCCGGAAAGCCCGCAGAAGTGTGGCAATGTGCAGCAGTGAAAAATTCAGCTGCCTGATGCCCTATACATTTGCAACTTTGGCAGACGTGGATTATATGATTACCAACGCGCCGGTGCCGGAAGCATTCAACCAGGCAGCGCAAGAGGCAGCCACTGTAATTTTGTAAAGATTTCCGGACACTGTCAGGTGTCCGGAAATTTCGTGTAAATACCTATTGACGAATCGTGTTAGAAGGTGTTATAATTAACAAGCTATAACGAACAATAAGGAGGAAAATCATGGCAAATGCAGTTATCATGCCCAAGGCGGGCATTACAGTGGAAAGCTGTATTATCGGCACATGGGAAAAGAAGGTCGGCGATGCGGTTAAGGTGGGAGACGTTTTGTTCACCTACGAGACCGACAAAGCCAGTTTTGAATGTGAGTCTACGGCAGAGGGCACGTTGCTGGAAATCTTCTTTGAAGAGGGCGACGAAGTTCCCTGCCTTGTTAATGTGTGCGCAATCGGCAATGTAGGCGAGGATTGCTCTGCACTCAAGGGCGGCAGCGCAGCAGCTGCGCCCGAAGCAGCACCCGCTGCAGCCGCTGCAGCACCTGCCGCTGCACCTGCAGCCGCAGCCAACACCAAGGCGAAGGCTGTGATTATGCCTAAGGCCGGTATTACTGTAGAAAGCTGCATCATCGGCGAATGGCTGAAGAAGGTTGGCGACCAGGTTAAGGTTGGCGACGTTCTGTTTACTTACGAAACTGATAAGGCTTCCTTCGAGTGTGAATCCACAGAAGAAGGCGAGCTGCTGGCTGTATTCTATGAAGAGGGCGATGAAGTACCCTGCCTGAAGCCTGTATGCGCAGTTGGCCCCCACGGTGAGCCTACTGATTGCTTGAAGGACGCTGTTGCTGTTGAGGCAGCGCCTGAAGCAGCGCCCGCTGCTGCAGCACCTGCCGCAGCACCTGCAGCTGCTGCCAATACCAAGGCAAGAGCAGTGATTATGCCCAAGGCCGGCATTACTGTAGAGAGCTGCATCATCGGCGAATGGCTGAAGAAGGTTGGCGACCAGGTTAAGGTTGGCGACGTTCTGTTTACTTACGAGACCGATAAGGCTTCCTTCGAGTGTGAATCCACAGAAGAAGGCGAGCTGCTGGCTATCTTCTTTGATGAGGGTGAGGAAGTTCCCTGCCTGGATCCTGTATGCGCAGTTGGCCCCCACGGTGAGCCTACTGACTGCCTGAAGGCAGGCGCTGCTCCTGCTCCTGTTGCCGCTGTTGCAGAGGTTGCCGCTCCTGCGGCTGTTGCAGCTGCGCCTGCAGTGCAGGCTGTTGAGGGAGCACCCGTATCTCCCAGAGCTGCAAAGCTTGCCAAGGCTGCCGGCGTAGACGCTACTCAGGCAGTTGGCACCGGTCCTAACGGCCGCGTCATCGAAAGAGATGTGCAGACACTGATCGCCAACGGCGTACCCGCCAAGGCAGAAACTGCGGCAGTAGCCACTGTGGCAGAAAACGAATACGAGGACGTGAAGTTCAGCGGTATCCGCCGCGCAATTTCCAAGTCTATGCATACCAGCCTGTCCACTATGGCACAGCTGACCCATACCACCAGCTTTGATGCTACCGAGATTCTGGCTTACCGCAAGGCGCTGAAGGCTGCCGGCGGCGAGTATGCAGGCATTACACTGGGCGACATCATTTTGTATGCCGTATCCCGCACTCTGCTCAATCATAAGGATCTCAATGCCAATATGCTGGACGATAACTCCATTCGCATTTTCAACCACGTCAATCTGGGCGTGGCGGTAGATACTCCCAGAGGTCTGATGGTACCCACCATCTTTGGCGCAGATCAGATGAGCCTGCTGGAAATCTCCAAGGCAGTGAAGGAGCTGGCTGCACAGTGCCGCGACGGCGCTATCAGCCCCGACAAGCTGTCTGGCGGCAGCTTCACCGTGTCCAATCTGGGCAATATGGGCGTAGAGTCCTTTACACCTGTTATCAATCCTCCTCAGACCGGTATTCTGGGTGTCTGTGGCACAGTTGACCGTGTCCGGAAGGGCGCTGACGGCAGCATCGAGCTGTATCCGGCAATGAGCCTGAGCCTGACTTACGACCACCGCGCGGTGGACGGCACTCCTGCCGCCAGATTCCAGAAGGAACTGGGCGAAAATCTGGAGAGATTCACCACAATGCTTGCCAAGTAATAGAAGGAGGAGATAGAGTATGCCTAAGAGTTTATTCGTAGATCCTGCTGAGGTTAGAAAGCCCGGCAAGGTTACCTTTAAGAGCATTCCTGTTAATCAGTACAAGAAAACTGTCGCCGAAGAGCTGGCTTCCGGAAAGTATACCAAGGAAGATTTGGTCCGGATTTTCCGGGATATGACAGTTCTGCGTGAGTTCGAGACGATGCTGAACCTGATCAAGACCCAGGGCGGCTACAACGGCATCGACCACACCTATCCCGGTCCTGCCCACCTGTCCACCGGTCAGGAAGCTGCTTGCGTAGGTCAGGCGTATCTGCTGGACGAAAACGACTTTGCTTTCGGCTCTCACCGTTCTCACTCTGAGATTCTTGCAAAGGCGCTGTCTACAATTCAGAAAATGAGCGATGCGCAGCTGATGGAAGTTATGGAAAACTTCCTGGGCGGCAAGTGCCTGCGCGCTACCCAGAAGCTGGGCGAAACCAAGGACGTTAAGGAACTGGCAATCCGCTTCATTCTCTACGGCACACTGGCTGAGATTTTTGCCCGTGAGACCGGCTTCCATATGGGTATGGGCGGCTCTATGCACGCATTCTTCCTGCCCTTCGGCATTTACCCCAACAACGCAATCGTTGGCGGCTCCGGCACAATTTCCACCGGCGCAGCTCTGTTCAAGAAGGTCAACGACAAGAAGGGTATCGTTGTATGTAACGTTGGCGATGCCGCTATGTCCCGCGGTCCTGTCTGGGAGGCGCTGAACTTCGCTTCTATGGATCAGTACAAGACCCTGTGGGAAAGCCACAAGGACGGAATGCCCATTCTGTACAACATCTTCAACAACTCCTACGGTATGGGCGACCAGACCCGCGGTGAGACGATGGGTCAGGGCGTAATGTCCAGAATCGGCTCCGGCGTCAGCCCCACACAGTTGCACGCGGTTACTGTAGTCGGCTACAATCCTCTGGCAGTGTTCGACGCAATGGAAAACAACCTGAAGCTGCTGCGCAGCGGTAAGGGTCCTGTGATGATGGAGACCATTACATACCGCTTCTCCGGCCACTCTGTTTCCGACCAGAATGCATACCGCACCAAGGAAGAGATGGACGCCTGGAAGGAAGTTGACCCCATCGTTACCTATCCTGCCAAGCTGATTGAAGCCGGCGTTATGACTCAGGAAGAAGTAGACGCAATTCTGGAAGAAACCAGCGCTCGTATGACTATGATCTGCAAGGCAGCTGCCGATCCGGAATTCAGCCCCTACTGTGATTTCGATAAGGATCCCGCGGTTGTGGAGCGCCTGATGTTCTCCAACCAGAAGGTTGAAAAGCTGGACGATCGTGAGCCCGAGTTTACTGTTCCCAAGGAAGAGGCTGAGGGCTACAAGAAGATTAAGGCAAAGGAGCGCTGCCCCATCGACGCACAGGGCAAGCCTGTGTCCAAGATGAAGCTGTATAACCTGCGTGATGCAATCTCCGAGGTTATCTGGGACCGCTTCTATGAAGACCCCACATTGATTGCTTACGGCGAAGACTGCCGCGACTGGGGTGGCGCATTTGCGGTTTACCGCGGTATGATGGACGCCCTGCCGCACTGCCGTCTGTTCAACTCCAACCTGGCAGAAGGCGCAATCGTAGGTACCGGTGTTGGCTACGCCCTGTCTGGCGGCCGCGCATTGGTAGAGCTGATGTACGCTGACTTTATCGGCTGCGCCGGTGATGAGATTTTCAACCAGATGTCCAAGTGGCAGGCAATGAGCGCCGGCATTTTGAAGATGCCTCTGGTGCTCCGTGTGTCTGTGGGCTCTAAGTACGGCGCTCAGCACTCTCAGGACTGGACCGCTCTGTGTACCCATATCCCCGGCTTGAAGGTTGTATTCCCCGCAACACCCTGGGAAGCTAAGGGCTTGATGGAAACCGCGCTGAATGGTACTGACCCTGTGGTATTCTTCGAAAGCCAGAGAATTTACGACGTGGGCGAGCAGTTCCACGAGGGCGGCGTGCCTGCAGAGCGTTACGAAATTGAAATCGGCGACACCAACAAGGTACGCGACGGTAAGGATATTACAATCCTGACTGTTGGCGCGGCCCTGTACCGCGCGATGGACGCTGCTAAGACACTGTCCGAGAAGTACGCAATGGAGGCAGATGTCATTAACCTGCACTCCCTGTCTCCTCTGGACTACACCAAGATTCTGGAGTCTGTCCGTAAGACTGGTAAGGTGATTCTGGTTTCTGACGCTTGCGCAAGAGGCTCCTTCCTCAACGATGTGGCGCGGAATATCACCGAGCTGTGCTTCGATGATCTGGATGCACCTCCTGTTGTTGTGGGCGCAAAGAACTGGATCACACCTCCCTTCGAGTTTGATGCTTACTTCTTCCCGCAGGCAGAGTGGATTCTGGACGCAATTCACGAGAAGCTGGTACCTCTGGCTGGTTACACCGCCAAGGCAAACAGCTGCGATGAAGCGGAAACAATCCGTCGGGCTAAGGAAGGCGTATAAGTGAATATGCAGATCAAACGAACAGCAAATGCCGGCGTTTTACTGACGTTGGACGGAGTATCACTCCTGCTGGACGGCGTATGCAATCGGGTGCAGGCATATCTTGCCACACCGGAACAAATACGCACACAGTTGCTGGAAAGTCCTGCTGATGGCGTGGTGTTCAGCCACAGCCATAGCGACCATTATGACGCATCGTTTGTAGCTGCCTATCTGGAAAAAACCGCAGGTCCTGTTATAGGACCTGCGGATATTCCCTTTTGTGCGGAGGAAGTCTGCAAAATCAGGGACGTACGTGTTACACCGGTTAAGAGCAGACACATCGGCAAGGTAGAGCAGGCGGGACATTGCAGCTTTGTGATAGAAGGCAGCGCCTGTGTGTGGTTTACAGGCGATGCAGCGCCGGCGCAGTGGCATAACCGGTGCGATTTGCCAAAGCCGGACATACTGATTGCGCCTTATGCCTATGCAATAGGGCTGGGCTGGGAGCAGACAAAAGCCCTGGGCGCGAAAAAGGTTATTTTACTCCATTTGCCAGAGCGCAGCCAGGACCTGTATGGCTTATGGAATTCGGTGGAAAGCACAATCGGTAAAGCGCCGTCGCCAGAGGTTTATATTCCCCAAATGGGAGAGGAAATCAATTTGTAATGCAATAAGCCCCCAATCCGTCGGATTGGGGGCTTTGATTTTTATCTGGGTGATTTGTAGTAATCAGAGGATAACAGCAGGTTGTTCACAGTGATATATTCCTGTGAAAGGGCTGCCATTTGTCCCAGTAACTGTTCTGTGATTTCTACATTATTCTCATTTTGCAAAATCGTTTCGTCCCGGTTGTCCACCAGACAGGCAACGCCTTGACTGACCCAGCTGCCGTCGGGGAACAGGGCGTAGCCTGTATAGTCCGGATTGAAGGCGTCCTGCCCCAGATAGGCATAGGGAGATTCGATTCCCATGAGATTCAGTACTGTGGGCAGCAGGTCGGAGGTGTTGAGCGTCTTGGTTACCTCTACAGAAGGACCGTCTGCGCTCCAGATGAAGCAGGGCGTTTTTTCCAGCAGCATCTCGTGGTCCACCTTTGAATGGCTGAACAGTTCGTCCATATTTTTGTAGCCGTAGGTGTAATGGTCGGTCATACCGATAATTACGGTGTTTTCAAGCTGATTCTTCTCCTGCAGCTCCAGCAGCAGGCGGGCAAACATATCGTCTACCAGACGGGCTTTTACCCTGGCGCAATCCTCTTCTTCGCTGCCGTACATACCTCTGTAGGCAGGGTATTGCCGCAGCGCGTAGTGGCTGAGCACCTCGTTATATTTGTAGCTTAAGTGGGCAGAACGGGTGATGATGGTATTGAAGGTAGCGCCATCGCGGAAGAACAGGGAGTTAAGCTCCGGCACATCAAACAGCAGACAATCGTCATACAGCCGCTGCTCGTCGGTTTCATAATCGGCGTAGCAGTTATAGGCGATATAACCCATAGCAGGCTCAAATACACCGCGGCTGTAAAAATCCGGGTCGTTGTAGTGGAATACCTGAGAGGTGTAGCCGTTGTCAGTCATCTGTGATGCGATGGACTGACGGAAACTGTTGGTAACATAGTCGAACACGTAGCTGCCGGTGGTGGGCAGGAAAACGCCGGTGTTCATACAGAACTCGGAGTTGAGGGTACGGGCGCTGCCGTAGCCGGGAGTATAGAAGTTGGTAAAGCGAATGCCTTCTTCTATAAGGCGGGTGAGGGTGGGGGTATCTTCCGGCGTGATCATCCAGTCGTCCATCGATTCCATCAGCACCAGAATCACATTTTTGCCGGCGAAAATGCCGGTCATCTCGTTGTCCTGCGCCTGCTTGCGCTTAGCAAAGTAACTGTCGATGATTGCCAGCTCTTTTTCCTGGGCGCTGCGATAGGCGGGGGTCAGAGGGTATACCTCGTGTTTCCAAAGATCCCTGAATGCCAGCTGATAGACGCCGCAGATGTCATAAACGTTTTTGGCGTCGTACATAGTGGTATATCTGGCGCGGTAGGAGGAGGACTGGGCAAACTCCGAGTGGGTACCCCAAACCTTGTCATCGCGGAGAAAAACAAGCTCCGGCAGCACAAAAAGACCGGCAATAAATACAACCGCCAGACCGAGAAAAGGCAGACGCAGAGGAAGGCGGTTGCTGCGAGGGAATTTTACAATGCATACTACACCCAGCGCCAGCAGTATAATGCCGCCCAGCCACCAAAGCAGGGGAAACGCGGCAATCACATCGCCAAGGAATGCAGCGCCCTCACCGGCGTAGGAAACGGTGGAAATCCACATCATTTTGCCGAAAATCCGGTAGTAGGCGGCTTGCGCAAGCCCCCAGAAAAGAAAGACATAGTAGGTGATTCCAAAGCATATCCGCCCGGCTTTGCGGGGAAGAAAGGCGCAGATTGCAGACAGCAGCAGCGCCCAGAGTCCGCCAAAAAGCAGACCGGTTAAGCCTGCGGGCTTCACCAGCAGACAGACCAGCCCTTCAATCAAAAAGTAGGGAACAGCCAGCAGAAACAGCTGCAGAAAAAATGCGCCGGTGTGCCACCGGTTGCCGGACGAATTGTTCGTTCTACGCAAAAGTAACGCCTCCGTTGGGTGTAAAATAATTAAGTAGGGTTAGTATACCAGTTTTTCCGGAGAAAAGCAACAATAACGGCACATTCGGTTTCGCTCCTTCATATAATAAAACGATGCCGTTCAAGATAGCCGGCGGTGAATGTGTCAAATTTTGTCGCAGCACATAAGATGGAGTACAAACCAAGTATGAGGAGGGATTATATTGAACAGATACAGCGTTTTTGATGACAGAAACTGCACACCCCAATTCGACGATAATTCGTGCAGACGTTACTGTCCCACAGACTGCGGCAGCAGAGAACACAACTGCTGCGTAAACTGCCCGCCCGGTCCTGCCGGCCCGCAGGGACCGATTGGTCCGAGAGGTCCGCAGGGTCCTCAGGGGGTCCCCGGGGTCAGAGGGCCGGTTGGCCCGCAAGGTCCGGAGGGCGTGGCAGGTCCTGTTGGCCCTCAAGGCCCGGTAGGTGAAACAGGACCAGTCGGTCCGCAAGGCCCTGCAGGTATCGCAGGCCCTGTTGGTCCGCAGGGTGTGGCAGGTGTAGCCGGTCCGGTGGGCGCTCAGGGTCCCACCGGTGAAGCAGGTCCTGTCGGTCCTCGAGGTCCTGCCGGTATTGCCGGTCCTGCAGGTCCCCAAGGTCCTGCAGGTGTTGCCGGTCCTGTGGGACCTCAAGGTCCTGCAGGTGAAGCCGGCCCCGTTGGCCCCCAAGGTCCTGCCGGTGTTGCCGGTCCTGCAGGTCCACAAGGACCTGTGGGTGCTACCGGACCTGCCGGCCCTCAAGGTCCGATAGGTGAAACAGGACCTGTTGGTCCTCAAGGTCCTGCCGGTCCTGCCGGAGGAGTGCTGAGTTACGCAGACTTTTACGCATTGATACCGCCTGACAACGCAGCGACGGTTGCGCCCGGTACAGATGTGAGCTTCCCACAGGACGGACCGAACAGCGGCGCGGGCATTGTCCGTACAGGTCCTGATGCATTCAATCTGGCGGAAGTCGGTGTTTACCAGGTGCTGTTTCAGGTGAGTGCAACCGAAGCCAGACAGCTGATTCTTACCTTAAACGGCGCGAATTTGGCATATACTGTGGCGGGTCGTGCAACGGGAACATCGCAAATTGTTGGAATGGCGATTGTGGAAACAACAGCAGCAAACTCCGTTCTAACAGTGCGCAATCCGGAGAGAACAGCAGAAGCGCTGACCATTACACCGCCGGCTGGCGGTATGCGGCCGGTTTCTGCTCATCTGGTAATCACACGGCTGGCGTAAGCTTATAATAAGTGCAGCACCGTTTCGCTACGAAACGGTGCTGTTTTTGCGGTGGCTAAATGCTTTCCTCAACTTTTTCACTATTACTTATTACTTCCCCAAAAACCTGAATGCGTTTTTAGTGAAAAGTAAAGAGTGAAGAGGAAAAAAGTAAAATCCCGAATGCTTCCGCATTCGGGATTTTTGGTGCCGGTGGCCGGACTCGAACCGGCACGCTGTCGCCAGCGGTGGATTTTGAGTCCACTACGTCTACCAATTCCATCACACCGGCAGGTGCTTAGCTAGTATACAACATCTTTTTGGAAATGGCAAGTG
>JAZRGQ010000091.1:0-2991 GCA_045644405.1 Faecousia sp. | reverse complement strand
TTTAGACCAATTATAACTGCTTGACGGCAGGGTAAAAATATGGTAATATGAGCACCCCTGCCGCTATCGTGGAACAGGTAGACACAAGGGACTTAAAATCCCTCGGAGTAAAATCCGTACCGGTTCGATTCCGGTTACCGGCACCAAAAAATGGGATACCCGAATGGGTATCCCATTTTTTGATTACCGGTCGGAATCGAACCGCAGGTGAGATTCCGGGGAGCGAGAGGAGCGCTGCCGGTGGCAGGTGAAGCGACTCGAGCGGGTGGCAGCGGGGGGGGTGCAACGCCGCCGCGCCGACGGCAAGGCGCACACCGGGCACCGCAACAGGATACCCGGCACCAAAAAATGGGATACCCATTCGGGTATCCCATTTTTTGATTTGCTTAGGTATTACAGTTTTTTCACACTCTGGCGCTCTACAGGGGTAGTTTTAATCAGATTTACCGCTTGATACGGCCGGTTTTCCATAATCTGATACAACAGCTGCATAGCTGTTTCGCCCAGCTGTTCCTTGGGGAAGGTCATAGAGCTCAGGGGCGGGTCCAGATAGCGGGAGACCAGCAAATCGTCAAGGCTCATAATGGAAATATCCTCGGGAATCCGCAGACCCCGCGCTTTTGCACTGCGGATAAAGTCTACCGCAAATGCGTCGCCGGCGCAGAAGAAAGCGGTGGGCAGATTCTCCTGCTGCAGCAGCTTGTCGATACAGCGTTCTGCCGATTCGGAGGAGAAGGAGGTTTCCAGCAGCCACGCCGGATTGCACACAAGCCCTGCGTCTTTCAGCGCAGCGGTATAGCCGCCAAAGGTGCGCACATAGTATTCCGCAGGCGTAACAGGACCGATAAAACCGATTTGGCTATGCCCGCAGCGGTGCAGATAGGCTGTTGCCTGATAGGCGGCATCGTAGTAGTCCACCTCCACAAGGGGCAGGTTGCTGTCTTCAGAAATATGGGCGTCAACGCAGACAAAGGGAATTTTCTCCTGCTGCAAAAGGGAGATGAGGGACTGGTCTGCAATCTGGAAAAGAATAATGCCGTCGCAATCCTTGCTGCGCACCGATTCAATAACCTGGGTATCATTGGCGTGCTCATCGGCAAAGGTGAAAATAATGCTGTAGCCCAGCTGTTTGCTGGCGTTAAAAATACCGCTGAGGGTGTCCAGTGCAAACTGGTTAAACAGGGCGTAGGCGTATTGCCGCAGTACTACGTGGACGGTAAAACTCTTGCCCAGCATCAGCCGGCGGGTATGAACATTGGGAATAAAGCCGGTGCTGCGAATAATTTCCTGCACCTTTTGGCGGGTAGCTTCACTGACACCGCTGCGGTTATTCAGCACAAAAGAAACGGCGGTGGTAGACACGCCTGCCATACGGGCAATATCGCGAATGGTGGGTCTGGGCATAGCAATACCTCCTTGTAGAGTACGTTTATTATAGCCTGTCGAGCCGGAATACACAAGGAAAAATTTTCCCGGGGTGAAAATAAAAGCGAATATAACTAAAACACTTTAGTAATTGTAAAAACGTGGTTTTTCCATTATAAACCTGTAAATATATTGACAGATTAGATAACCAATGTTATAATACTTTAACGGTTAAGTAACTGCAACAAGCAAATATCTAAACAAAAATCTTTACAAAAACAATCAGGAGGATTTGGTTATGAGCGAAAAACTTGCAATTCACGGCGGCCCTAAGGCTAAGACCACACCCAATTTTCCTATGTATCCCGGCGGATTGGAAATTGGCGAGGAGGAAAAGAAAGAGGTAATGGAGGTTCTTGACAACAAGTACCTGTTCCGTTACTACGGTCCCGGCAACAATGTTGCTTCCAAGGTTGGCGCGTTTGAAAAGGCGTTCAAGGAGAAGATGAATGCGCCCTTCGCTCTTGCAACCAGCTCCTGTACCGGCGCGCTGATTTCCTCTCTGGTTGCCTGCGGCGTAGGCCCCGGAGATGAAGTTCTGGTTACCGGCTACACCTTCTTCGCTTCCTGCGCAGCCATTGTAAACGCCAAGGCAATTCCCGTTATCTGCGAGGTTGACGAGACCTTGACTATGGACCCCGCCGATGCGGAAAAGAAGATTACCAAGGCTACCAAGGCCATTGTTGCCGTACATATGCGCGGTGTTCCCTGTAATATGGACGCCATTATGGCGCTGGCTGAGAAGTACAACCTGAAGGTCATCGAGGACTGCGCACAGGCGCTGGGCGCTACCTATAAGGGCCAGTATGTTGGCACTTTCGGCGACTGCGGCTGCTTCTCCTTCCAGTATCACAAGACCATCACTGCCGGCGAAGGCGGTATGGTACTGTGCAAGGACGCCCGTATCTTTGCCCGCGCCTGCTCTTACCACGATACCGCTGCCTGCTGGCGTCCCAACCGCTTTGCGGAGCAGAGATTCGAAGGTGAGCTGTTCTGCGGCTCCAACTTCCGTATGAGCGAGCTGTGCGGCGCTGTTCTGCTGGCGCAGCTGCGTAAGCTGGACCGGCTTAACGGTCTGATGCGCGACCACCAGAAGCGCATCATCAACCAGATTAAGGACACCAAGGGCATTACCGTCCGTCCCTGCAATGACCCGGAAGGCGATACCGGCATTTGCCTGATGTTCTACCTGGATTCTTCTGAGAAGGTCGGTCCTTTCTGCGATGCGTTGCAGGCTGAGGGCGTTTCTGCAGCCGGCGTATTCAACTCCGGTATTCCCGATTGGCACATTTATGCCCACTGGAAGCACGTTCTGCAGAAGAAGGCTTCTTCTGAAGTTTGCTGCCCCTGGGAGTGCCCCTACCACGCCAAGAAGGCAGAGCCTGTAGAGTATGATGAGAATATGAATCCCAAGACTCTGGAGCTGCTGGGTCGCGTTGTCCATCTGGACATTCCTGCCCAGATGACCGACGAGGACTGCGATATGATTGCTAAGGCGAACAACAAGGTAGCCGCTGTTCTGGCCTAATAAAACTGCCGCGCCGGACGGAGATTCCGGAATAATAA
>JAZRGQ010000090.1:0-13423 GCA_045644405.1 Faecousia sp. | reverse complement strand
TACGTAGAAGGCCGTTTGGCATATGACCCGAATGTAAACGATCTGGGCGCGGACTCCAGAATTGGTGTTACCTTCGATGCTACTCGTAAGAACAACAATTACGCCGCATTCACAAAGCCCATCACAGCCAGCGGCGACTTCAGTAAGTACTTCTTCAGCGATAACGCTGCCTACAGCGTTTACCAGCTGAAACGTACTGAGACACTGCCCGGTGATACAGAAGCAAAGTCCCGTCTGTATCTGGCGCAGGCTGTTTACAACAATACACCTTACGCTACTCTGGCGGCAGCGGCGAAGGCAGCGGCAGTTGATGGCGAATATGTGCACCTGATGAAGGATATGCCTGCGCAGACATTTACTGCCGATGCAAACGTAGACCTGAACGGCTTCGACATTGCAGCAGTTACAGTTACAAGCGGCAATGTGAACATCAAGGATTCTCAGACCGATGATTATGCAAGCGAGGATAAGGACGGCAACCGTGAATACGGCGTTGTTGGCAAGATCACCGGTACAGTCAACGGCGGCGCTTACGCTAAGCAGAGCGGCAAGTGGTACCTGCAGATTACCGATGATGAGGGCGTTTCCTTCCACCGTGTATACATGAGCGTTACCAAGAGAGTCCTCTCTGCAGGCAGAAGAGGTATGGGTTACACTGCTCTGTACGCAGCGGACGAGAAGGTTGCAAGTCTGGTAAGCGAGTACGGTATGGCAGTTGGTATGGAAGGCACATTCGTTGATCAGGCCTACGCTGTCAATGCTGAGTTTGATTACGGTAACATCGACGGCAATCCCAACAAGCACACCCTAGTCGTTACCGATGTTCTGAAGACCGACGGCTCTACCTTCGACTATGCTTCTATGAGCGTGCAGGCAAAGCCCTACATTAAGGTTGGCGAAACAAGAATCAGCACCGAAATTGTTTCCGCTACTACTCTGCAGGAACTGGTAGAGTATGCTGATGCCAACTACGCTAAGCTGAGCAACCTGCAGAAGGAGCAAATCCACACAATGATGACACCTTACTACGATGCAGCGGAAACAGCCGGTTGGAATCTGGTTAACTTCAAGGCTGCGCAGTAATTCAGAAGGAGGAATGAAACAATGAAAGAACTCTATATTTCTCCTGATGTGGAGATCGTGAAGTTTGTTGCTCTGGAGCAGATTGCATGGCAAGAAGGCGACATCAACGGCGACTTGAGCATTGGCGAGTGGGGCGACGAGACCATCGAAGGTCTGTAAGCTACTCTATAACTTGCTCTTTCGCAAATAACAAAACAAAAGCACCGAGGCGAGCAATCGCCTCGGTGTTTTTTATATGTAAAGAACGCCGGCGGATAATATCCGCCCCTACAGGGTGCGGGGAATCGATGAATCTGGTACTGTGGGGCTCTCTGGCAATGATCAGCGCGCTGGCGGTGATTGTACTGAACGTCTTCAAGAAGAGAGCGGCATAAAATAACACGGTACACCGCCTGATTGTTTGCAAATAACCCTTTTTCGTTTTTATATTGAAAAGAAAACTTTCATCAAACTATTGAAAAAAGCGGATTTCCTGTTATACTGGAGATAGTAGGAATAGTGGAGCAGTATTGCCGTCTGGCGATAAATGCTGTTCTACTCAAAAAAACAGCAGTGCATTTGTACGAAACGAGGTGTGGATATGAACAGCAGAAAAAATGTGTGGAGCTATTTGCAGGATTGCGTTGCGCAGTTTCCTGATAAAGTGGCTTTTTCCTATAACGAGGAAACCTATACATATCTGCAAACCAGCCAATGTGCGCTGCAGCTTGCCCGGCGGATAGATGGCACAAACAGTCCTGTTGCGGTTATTTGCAGCCGGAATGCCCAGGTGCCGCTGCTGTTTTTGGCGGTAATCGCCAGCGGAAATTTCTATATTCCCATTGATCCGGATATGCCCCTGGAGAAAATGCAGACCATACTCGACGATGCCCAGCCCCGTTATTTGCTGGGCTGTGAAGAAAACCTGCCCTTGCTGGAAAAGCTGAATTTTGCCGGTGAGTTTCTTACATTGCAAGATGGGCAGGCGGGTTCCGGTGAGCCAAAGCTGGCAACCGACCCGGCAGCGCCGCTTTATATGGTGTATACCTCCGGCTCTACCGGAAAGCCGAAGGGCGTATTGAAAAGCCACGGCGCGGTAATCGACTTTATCGAGGCGTACTGCAAAACTTTTGATTTTTCTTCAGAAGACATCATTGGCAACCAGACCCCATTTTTCTTTGATGCTTCTGCCAAAGATTTCTATCTGGCGCTGAAGACCGGCGCACGGCTGGAGATTATTCCAACGGCAAAATTTGCGATGCCGCCGGAGCTCATCGACTATATGAATGAAAAGCGGATTTCCTTTATTTCTTGGGTACCCACCGCTTATTCTATTGTGGCAAAGCTGCGTACCTTTTCGTACGTAAAGCCGGCCACACTGAAAAAAGCGTTTTTTGTCGGCGAGGTTATGCCGATGAAGCACCTGAATTACTGGCGCACACATCTGCCGCAGGTGCAATATGTGAATTTGTACGGGCAGTCGGAAATTGCCGGTATCAACTGCTACTACGAAGTAACGGAAACCTTTGAAAACGATCAGACTCTGCCTATGGGTAAGCCGTTACAAAACTGCAAAATCTATTTGATTGAAAACGGCAAGCCGGTTACACGCCCCGACGTGATTGGTGAAATTTACGTGGCCAGCGACGCGCTGGCATCGGAATACTATCACGACAGGGAAAAAACTGACGCGGTATTTCAGACGATGGATTTCGGCGACGGCCCGATGCGGGTGTTTAAGTCCGGCGATTTGGCGTCCTACGACCAAAAGGGTAATTTGATTTTTGCCTCCCGCTCCGATTTTCAAATCAAGCATATGGGGCATCGCATCGAATTGGGCGAGATTGAAGCTGTATCCGGCGCGCTGCCGTATATCCTTGCCTGCTGTTGCCTTTACAACAGCGAAAAATCCCGCATCACTCTGTTTTGCGAGGTCTCGGAGAATTGCGGCAAAACCGAGCGCGATATTCAAAGTGAACTGCGCGGGCATTTGTCTTCGTATATGCTGCCGGGCAGAGTTGTCATACTGGAAAAATTACCGCTCAACCCCAACGGTAAAATTGACCGACAAAAACTAAAGGAGCTTTTATAATGGACGAATTGCTGGAAATTTTGAACGATATCAATCCGGACATCGATTATGAAAACGAAACAAACCTGATTGACGGAAAGGTGCTGGATTCGTTGAGCATTATCACACTTATCGGCGAAATCTGCGATCATTTTGACATTGATATCGGACCGAAGTGGATGAGAAACGAAAACTTTAACTCAGTTGCGCGTATGTGGGAGATGATTCAGACCATCCTGGAGGAGGGTGAGTAAATGTCAATTACATCTTTGGTGTTTTTGCTGTTTATTTTCCTGATCTGCGCCATATATTATCTCATTCCGCAAAAAGGACAGTGGATTGTTCTGCTGATTGCCAGCCTGTTCTTTTATATCTATTCCTCCTCCTGGGCAATCCTGTTTGTGCTGCTGACAGCTGCTGTTATTTACGGCGCTGCCCGATGGATTGACGCGCTGCGCAGCAAGCAAACCCGCTATCTGCAGGAAAATAAGGCGACGCTTTCCCGTGAGGAAAAGAAGGTTTACAAAGAAAAGAATAAAAAGGCGCGCCGCAGAATTATGATAGCGGCGCTGGTGTTGAACTTCGGTGTTCTTTGCGTTTTCAAGTATGCGCATTTCGTGATCGACCAAATCAATCTCTTGCTGACAGCGGTGGGCATACCGGCGCTGGATAACAGTTTTTCGCTGATTGCTGTGCTGGGAATTTCCTTTTATACCTTCCAATCCACCGGCTATCTGGTGGACGTATACTGGGATACAGCGCCTGTGCAAAAGAATTTTTTCAAGACGCTGCTTTTCGTTTCCTTTTTCCCCCAGATTACGCAGGGCCCTATCAGCAATTACGGCCAGCTTGGTCCCCAGCTGTACGCCGGACATACCTTTGATAGCAAACGTTTCGCCTATGGCTTTTACCGCATCGTTTGGGGCATTTTCAAAAAAATGGTGGTGGCGGACTGCTTTGCTATTTTGGTTGACGATGCCTTTGCCAATTACGCCGGCTATACGGGTCTGACCTGCCTGTGTGCCGCCTTTGGCTACAGCATACAGATTTATGCCGATTTCTCCGGCTATATGGACATTATGTGCGGCTGCTGTGAGCTGTTCGGTATCACACTGACCGAAAATTTCCTGCGTCCGTATTTTTCCAAATCCATTGCCGAATACTGGCGGCGTTGGCACGTTTCCCTGGGCGAGTGGTTCAAAAAGTACATTTACTATCCCATCGGTATTTCCAAATGGAATCGCAGTGTGGGTAAATTTGCGCAGGCAAAATTCGGCAAGCACGTGGGGCAAACACTGCCTGCGTCGATTGCGCTGGTTGTGGTCTGGCTGACCACCGGCTTGTGGCACGGCGCCTCCTGGGCATATATTGCGTGGGGCGGTGTCAACGGTCTGTTCATCATTTTTTCTTTCTGGATGGAGCCGATGTATGCCCGCATTAACACGTCTTTGCGCATTAACAGCAGTAATATTTACTGGAAAGCATTTCAAGTTGTAAGGACCTTTGTGCTGGTAACTTTTATTAAAGTGCTGCCGGAGGTGGGTACATTATCGGACGGCATCGGCTTTATATCCCGTATCTTTACGGAGCACAGCATACCTTCCTCTTTTGATACGCTGTTACCCGGCATATTGGATAAATTGAATTTCCTGGCGGCTGTAATCGGTGTAGCGGGCATCTTTGCTGTGAGCGTGCTACAGCGCAAGAAACCGTTTCGCGATCAATTTATCAAGCTTCCCGCGGTGGTGCGTATCGCTACGATGGGAATTTTAATACTGATGATTCTTGTCTTTGGTGTAGCCAACGACGGAACAGGAGGGTTTATGTATGCTCAATTCTAAAAAATTGCTGCTTCATACCCTGGTGCTGTTCTTCGGTGTGCTGGCGATTATAGTCGCCGTCTGCGCGCCTGCGTTTTTGAACGGGTCGGAATACAACGATTCTGCCAAACGCAAGGAGCTGGCAGGACAGATCGATTACATCTTCTGTGGCGCTTCCCACGCAATGAATGCCTTTGATACTGCGGTTATTGATATGGAGCTTGGCGCCTGTACCTATAACCTTTCCAGCTCCTCAGCCTATTACCACGGGCGCAGCTTGCTGCTGCAAAAAGAATTGGCGCGCAACAACTTGCGTGGCGTTGTGATTGAAGTGGCGTATGACAGTCTGGCAAACGATCCAAAAGACGGCCACGCAACCGGCGAGCCGTATATCATCTGCAAGCTTGATACACCGCAGGAAAAATTTTCTTATTTTCTAAAGCACGTAGACTTTTTTAACAATGACTACGAGAATATTACCAGTGTGCTGATGCGGTACGGCTTGAAGGCGTGGAAAGCGATGCTGAGCGGCGAATTTGGAAACATTCAGGCGCAGAAAGGCTTTATGGCGGCGGCAACCAAGGATATTTCCTTATCCGAAGCAGACGTGGTGCGGCGTTATCAGCAGGAACAATCCAAGTATACTTTCCGTGAGGAGAACGTCGCTTATCTGGAGGAAATGATTCGCGCCTGTCAGGAAAAAAATGTTCCGGTGATGGTTGTGGTAGTGCCTGTTTCTGAGGCGTGTATTTGGGAAACTGCAAATATGGATTTCTTCCATACCCAGCTGAAATCGCTGTGCGAAGAAAACAACTGCCCGCTGTTTGATTTTAATTTGCTGAAGAATCGTTTCGAGTTGTTTGGCGATACCCGCTCCTTCTCTGATGTAACCCACATCAGTATAGATGGTGCGAAAGTGTTCGGCAAAGCTTTTTCTGAGGTTTTGAAAAAGTTTGAAGCCGGAGAAGAAACAGACCACCTGTTTTACAGCAATTATGCAGAAGTGATGCAAAACAGCGCATACACCGCAATTTACCAAAAACAACAGTAAATCTAAAAACGGCTGCTTACAACTGTGAGCAGCCGTTTTTAGATGTTTGTCCGTTCCCGTGATTATGTTAGCAGCCCCAAATAGAGAATTATATAAAAATTTTCTTAAAAACCGTTGTGTACAAGCGGGTTTTATGCTATAAAAAGAACGAAACAAAAAGCATTTATACCAGACACATTACAGAGCATACAACCGGCAAACAGACAGATGCTGTGTAAATTGTGGATTTGGGGACAATATAAGAAAAAGAGAGGATCTTGCAGATGGATATTTTTGACGTACTGACGCTCATCGGCGGACTGTGTCTGTTCCTTTTCGGAATGAACTTAATGGGCGGCGCGCTGGAAAGAAGCGCGGGCAGCAAGCTTGAATCGATGATTGCCAGACTGACCACCGGTAAGTTGGCAGGACTTTTGACAGGTCTGGGCGTTACGGCGGTGGTGCAGAGCTCGTCTGCTACAACGGTGATGGTGGTGGGTTTTGTAAACTCCCGCCTTATGACTTTAAGGCAGGCAATTCACGTGATTATGGGCGCCAACATTGGCACGACGGTTACCGCCTGGATTTTGAGCCTGAGTGGCATTTCCGGCAGCAACGTGTTTGTGCAGCTGCTCAAGCCGTCTTCTTTTACCCCTGTTCTGGCGCTGGTGGGCATTATCCTGTATATGTTCACAAGCAGTAGCAAGAAGAAGGATATCGGCACAGTGCTTTTGGGCTTTGCTACCTTGATGTTCGGTATGGAGACGATGACCGGCGCAGTAGCGGGTCTGCGGGATATTCCTGCTTTCCAGCAGCTTTTCATTATGTTCAAAAATCCCATTCTGGGTGTGATTGCCGGCGCGGTGCTTACTGCTATCATTCAGTCCAGCTCCGCTTCGGTAGGTATATTGCAGGCCCTTGCAGCAACCGGCGCAGTAAGCTACGGCGCAGCAATCCCGATTATTATGGGTCAGAACATCGGCACCTGTGTAACGGCAATGATTTCCTCAGTCGGTACTACCAAAAACGCGCGGCGGGCTGCCTTTGTGCATCTGACTTTTAATGTGATTGGAACGGTGATTTGCCTTGCGGCGTTTGCGGCGGTAAAGGCAGCTTTTGCGCCGGCGCTTTTTGACGAAGGCGCGACCTTCGCAGGAATCGCAGTTGCCCACTCTGCATTTAACATCGCCTGCACAGCGCTACTGCTGCCTGCGTCGGGGTTGCTTGAAAAGATTGCCTACAGGCTGGTGCCGGACTCTGAACTGCCGGAGAAAGTGTCTGAACTTGATGAAAGACTGCTGGTAACCCCTGCCATCGCGCTAGAATGCGCCCACAACCTTACCCTTGAGATGGCAAAGGTGGCAACCGATGCACTGCAAAGCGCGGTGGAATGTGTTGCGGATTATGATAAGCAAAAGGCGCAGGCAGTCCGCGAGGCAGAGGAAAAGACCGACCATTTTGAAGACATTATCGGCAGCTATCTGGTGAAAATCAGCGCAAAGCAGCTCAATGACACCGAGGGCGCTACCGCCACGATGCTTTTGAAGGCAATCGGCGATTTTGAGCGTATTTCCGACCACGCGGTCAATATTTTGGAGGCTGCCGAAGAAATTCGCGAAAAAGGCATTGCGTTTACCGAGGGCGCCAACCGGGAAATGGACGTGCTGCGGGCAGCTACCTGTGAGATTGTGGAGCATTCCTACGCCGCCTTTACCCAGGCAGATGCAACCCGGGCGACCCTTGTTGAGCCCCTTGAGCAGGTAATTGACAGATTGAAAGAGCTTCTTCGCACACGGCATATTGAAAGACTGCGTATGGGTCAGTGCGGAATTGAGGCAGGCTTTGTGTGGAGCGACCTGCTTACCAATATGGAACGGGTTTCCGACCATTGCTCCAATATTGCCCTGTGTGTGATGGACGCAGGGGAGCATAATATGAATTTGCACGAATCCCTGAAAACTCTGCGCGCCGATAACCGGCTCTATACAGAAAAATACGCAGCGTATAAGGAAAAGTATCTGTCGCAAATTTAAGATATGGGCGGTATTTCTCTTGCAAAAGGTAATAATTGGTGTATAATAGAATGCATCAGTAGATGCTTTTGCTGAAAAAACCGCCGGGTGTATCCGGCGGTCAGAGGAGAAAGAGAAATGAACGTTGTATGTTTGGATCTGGAAGGCGTATTGGTGCCGGAAATCTGGATTGCTTTTGCTGAAGCCAGCGGCATTCCCGAATTGAAACGCACGACCCGCGATGAGCCGGATTACGATAAGCTGATGCAGTGGCGGCTCAGCATTCTGCGTCAGCACAATATGAAGCTGGCAGACATTCAGAAAACCATCGGCACCATCGACCCGCTGGAGGGCGCAAAGGCATTTCTGGACGAGCTGCGCAGCCTGACACAGGTGATAATCGTCAGCGATACCTTCACCCAGTTCGCCCAGCCGTTGATTGAAAAGCTGGGAATGCCTACAATTTTCTGCAACCAGCTGGTTGTGGACGCAGACGGCACGATTTCCGATTATAAAATGCGGGTGGAGAACTCCAAGTTAACCACAGTCAAATGCCTGCAGGCTATGGGTTTTGAGACCATTGCCGCCGGCGACAGCTTTAACGATTTGGGTATGATTCAGGCGTCTAAGGCAGGCTTCCTGTTCCGTACCACAGAGCAAATCAAGGCAGACTATCCCCAGTATGCGGCGCTGGAAACCTTTGACCAGCTGCTTGCTGCTATTAAACAGGTATTATAAAAAACCAGACGGCTGCCTTTGCAGCCGGCTGATTTTTGTAGAGATGTTGGGAAAGCGCAAAAAAGTTGTAATTTTTCCGGTATCTGTTATAATAACACCGATTAAGGAAAAAGGAGGACAGGCAATGCAGGATTCTCACGTATATTCCCGCAGAAGAAAATGGTTTACCGCGATTTCTGTGGCGGTGGTAGCGCTGCTGGCGCTGCTGGCTACATTGCTTGTCTGGCGGTGGCTCGCCGCCTTCTCACAGGAAGACTTTCGGGATTACATTCGCTCCTTTGGCGCAGCCGGTTGGCTGGTACTGCTGGGCTTACAGTTTTTACAGGTATTTATCGCGCTGATTCCCGGCGAATTACTGGAAAGCGCCGCCGGCTTTGTGTTTGGTCCGGTGCTTGGAACAGTGATTTGCTACATTGGCGTTGCGCTGGCATCGGTGTGCATCATTTTG
Organism: Faecousia sp.; assembly: GCA_045644405.1. Lineage (GTDB taxonomy): Bacteria > Bacillota > Clostridia > Oscillospirales > Oscillospiraceae > Faecousia. The sequence continues at coordinate 4,242 of JAZRGQ010000090.1, read as the reverse complement.
CTCACCCGCCGGTTTGGTGTCAAGCTGGTAGAGGTGTTTGTTCCGCGGGAGAAAATCGCCGGTATGCAATGGCTTAAACAGCCGGCAAAGCGGAACACACTGGTGTTTCTGGCGTTTTTTATCCCCGGTACGCCGAAGGACTTTATTACGTATTTTATCGGACTGACCGATATGAAGCTGGGCAGCTTTCTGCTGCTTTCGCTGGTTGCCCGTATTCCGTCGGTGATAACCTCTACAGTCGGCGGTCATCTGCTGGGGCTGGAAAAGTATGGTGGCGCAATCTGGGTTTACGGCATCACAGGCGCATTGAGTCTGGCTGGTTTTCTGGTGTACCGCCTGTGGAAACACCGCAAGACGGCTTAAAAGCCAAACAGCTGCTTGGCGTTGCCGCCGAGAATGGCAGTCAGTTTTTCCTCGTCAATGTCTGCCGACAGAAGGCGGCCCATTTCGTATGCCATATCGTGCAGACAGCTGTCTGTGCCGTAGAGTACGCGCCGGTAGTCGATGTGCTCCAGCGTCTCCTCCCAGGGGTGGGTGGAGGTGAAACTGCCACAGAATTCAAAATACAGATTCTTATAGCGGGGGTCTTTTGCCAGGGCCTCCGCTTCTGTACGTCCTGCATCGCCGCCGCCGGTATGACCGATAATAATAGTGGCATTAGGCCAGCGGGCAGCAACCTCGGCGCACTTGGCAGGCGAACCTGCATCCCCATTCCAGGAGTGAATCAGAATGGGCAGATGATGCTCGTGGGCATAGCGGAACATGGGGGTATATCTTTCGTCGCGAATATCCACACCTACATAACCGGGCAGGGTTTTCAGACCGACGAAGTAGCCCCGGGCAAAACAGGCGTCCAGATAATCCTCGGTAAACGTCTCGGCAAGGAGGGGACTGTAACGCAGGTAGCCGCGGAAACGGCTATGACCCTTGACTGCGTTTTCCATATCCAGATTGCCCTGAATCAAGTCGGGTCTGCCGGTTACGGAGCTGATAAAGGCTTTTACATTCAGTCGGTCCATTTCCTGTTCAATGGAAGGCACCTGACTTTCAAAATCCGCGTCGGCAACATACCAGCCGCCGCCGGTGGGACCTAAATGGGCGTGGGCATCGTAAATTTCCACATCGGGCGCCTTGCCCTCCTCAACAAAGGGGGTCCAGAAACGGTTTTTCACCTGATTGGGAATGACTTTGCAGTTACTGCGCAAAAATTCTCTGGAAGATTTATCGTGGAACATTCGCAAGAATGTACCGAAGCGAATGTTGTCCTTGCTTTCCTCCGGCAGGTCGGCAAAAGTGATGGAAGCCATAGCGGCGCCACAGTTGGAGGGTGTATCGGTGCTGAACACCACCCGGTCCGGTCCCACGTGCTTGTGAAACAGCGTCAGAGCGCCCCGGGTGTGCATACGGCTGTTATCTATGTAGATATTATCTGTGCGCAGCATCAAGTCGAGCATAAAGGGGTAGCCGGTATACATTACCCGCCGGATAATAAAGCTCAGCCGGGGATAGCGCTTTGCCAGATACAGAAGGTCATCGGAGGCGTTTTCCTTCGGTAAATTTCTGTAGTCAATCAAAACCACGTCGCACAGGTCCTGGATTTTATCCAGAACAGTGTCAATCATACGCAGGCGATACCGCCCGTTTAGCGGGTCCAGATAAATGCAGTGGGGGTTATAGCCCTCCAGCATTGCTCTGAGCGTTTCAATGCCCTTATGCTGGAGCTGGACGCTCACATCTACACAGAAGGAGGGAATCAGACGTTCCTTCCAGTTGGGGATTTCTTCCAAATCCAAAAGCAACCGCCGGTTAGCATCAAGCACATTGGGAGAGCCGTCATATTCTACCACAGTCTGGTGAATGCCCAGCTTGTCCATATTTTTCAAAATATCCTGTATGGAGCTGTAGGGGATAGAGCCGTCCGACTCGTGGGTATACAGGGCGTTTAAGTTGATATAAGATTGCATAACAATTCCTCCTTTGGGTTTACATAACTTTACCAATTAATCCAGAGCAAGTCCAAAATAAGTGGGGATAGGGGCAGCGGTAAAAGGAAAATACATAGCGAAGGGGGTCGTGCCACAGGTGCGGAATGTACCTTTTTTGCACCCCAGGGCTGCAGTGATGCTCCCAATGCAGGAAGTGTTTCCCAGCAGTTCCGGCGCAAGAATGGTATCTGCCTCCTGATAAGCGCACAGCACAAAGTCCTCTCCGGCATAAAAGCGCGCTGAATCGGCAAGCAGCTCCAGCGCCGCGGCGGTATGGACAACACCGCCGGCAGGCAAATACTGCTGCCGCAGCGCCGCATATTCCGCGACTGAGAGGGCTCTTAGTTCTGCGGGTTGACAGTCGGCATCGCAGGTAAGTGTTTGCATACCGCCAAAGGGGCGATAACCCTGCTTTTCGTAGTAGTTAAACAAAGACTGCTCCGCAGGCACCAGCACAGCGCCGGCATAGCCCAGCGTTTCTAAATGCCGGTGGGTATCGGCAAGCAGCGCCCGGCACAGCCCTTTGCGCCGGTGGGCGGCAGCGGTGGCAATGGCGTACAGATATGCCACCTTCCGGTCGTCCACCCGGCAGTCAAACCAGTATAAAGCCGCAACCGGTGTATCCTCTATACACACACAGCGGCAACGTTCCGGAGAAAAAGCTACCGAGAAAAAGCGCTGCAAAAATGCATCGGTATCGCCAAAGGTCTGCTGCCACAGGCGGCGCAGCGCCGGTATCTGGGCAGCGGCAGGGGCATTAATATTCATAGCCTTCCTCCAGTAAGCACGCCCAGCTTTTTTCAATCATATGGTCCGGGCAGTAGGAGAGCTTGGCTTTGCGCAGTCCCTCCAGACCCATATCGTCTTCCCGGTTCAGCCATTGCAGCGCCGGATATTTCTGCCGCAGATAGCGGGCAAACTCCCGGTTGATAATGGCGTAAGAGCCATCGTTTCTGTCCATCGCCTTTTCAAAATGCACATCAAAGCAGGTGTCGGACAGGGGAGAGCCAATGGTAATTGCCAGCAGCTGCTGTCCGTCATAAAGCATAAGCCCTTCCATCTGCAGCGCCTGCCAGTTTTGCAGGGCGTTCTTCAGCGCGACTCGCTCCATATGAAAGTCGCTCATGGGCTCCTCCTGCAGTCGCAGGGCATACCACTGTTCCACAAAGTTGCGCACATCGTCAAGATGGGCTTCGGTAATAGCCACAGTGGTGAAATCCGGGTGCTCCTGCAGAAACCGGTTGATGTGGTTGCGCTTTTTCTGGTACTTTTTACCGGTCAAATCCGCCAGATTGTCAATAGCGTAAATGTAGTCAAAGCTGTCGCGGTCAAAGTGGTACCGGAATTTGTGGGGATACAGCTGCTCCAGCACAGCGCAGTCATTATGGGTCAAGCCGGTCAGCCGGCAGGGAATGCCCCGTTCTTTGGCGTCTGCGATAATTGCGTCCAGAGTAGGCTTTAATTCTGCATTGCCCACAGGAAAGGGGTAGACACTGCGGCGGTTGAACTGGGAAAAGAAAGCAAGATTCTCTCCGTGAAAGGCGGCTTTCTGCCGTCCCCACAAAAATAAATTTGCAAAGCTGTATTCACAGCCCCGTTCTCCGCAATGCTGCAGTATTGCGTCATACTGCGGCTTGTTATTCAGATCCAATGTTTGAAAGTCCAGCAAATCAATCACTTCCTTGCTGACAGTATACCACGTTTTTCACAAATGCACAACAAAAAAGGACCTGCCGCTTGGCAGGTCCTTTTATTGAGATTACATATCGAAGGGCTCCATACCCAGAACAGGGTGGCCTACATTGCCCAGGAACTCCAGCAGCTGCTCGGGATCTTCCTCGCAAACAGTTTCGTCTGCAATCATATCGGTGAAGTTTTCAACACCGTACATCTCCAGCGCAGTGGCGTCCAGACGCTCCCGCATCTGGTCCTTCAGCATCTTGGGCATCCAGACGATACGGCCGGGGCCGCCTTCGGCTGCGATGAACTTCTTGGAGGAGATGAAGTGCTTACCGTGGCCCATAAAGCCGGGTGTCTGCACACCGCCGCCGGTCATGGAAGCCATATCGGAGAAGCTCATACCCAGAGGAGTGATGCCTGCGTGCTCACGGCAGGTGATAACCACACCCATAGAGCAGGGCTCAACACCGCAGATACACTCGAAGCAACCGCAGGAGGTCATAGGATCCTCGAACAGGGAGTACAGAGTGATCTTCTCAACAGCACCGTGGGAGTACTTGTTGACAGCCTCGTCCAT
>JAZRGQ010000089.1:0-1657 GCA_045644405.1 Faecousia sp. | reverse complement strand
AAATCACGGTGTTTGGCACCCCCGGCGAGACTCGGACTCACTACCTTGCGCTTAGGAGGCGCACGCTCTATCCAGGTGAGCTACGGGGGCATACATATGAAATTGGTCTAAATGGAATAACCTCTTCTGATTCTTAGGAGGCGGCCGCTCTATACAACTGAGCTACTGGGGCATTTACCATAGCATTGTACCCAAAAAATCCGGCGGTGTCAACCTGTAACGCCGTCTGCCTTTCGATTCATTTTTTCTTTTCTAACGCATATACTGAGATAAATGCGTAAAATCAGAAAGGAGGCTGCACTGTGCAACAATGGCGCACACCCTATGCCGATTTGGACGAATGGCTCTTTGAAGACGATGACGGTCGGCCCAGTGAACGATAACATCAACGGGGGTGTTGCAGTATATGCAACACCCCCTAAATTACGCCTACCCCCTTTACAGAACGGACAATTTCGTCTATAATATGTTTTACTATTGATTTAACTGAAGTGAGAGAATATCTATGAACATTGAATTTGACGCATACAAGCAAAAGCTGAATGAATGCAAGCCCGCTTTAGATGCTCTGGCAGATTCTTTGAATCTGGAGGGGCTGAAAAACGAGCTGGAACGTCTGCACGCAATGCAGGAAGCCCCCGGCTTTTGGGACAACCCCGAAAAAAGCCAGCAGATTGTGGTTAAGACCAAAACCGCCGAGGCTAAAATTGAAAAATATCATAAAATGCAATCCCTCTGGGAAGATGCTATCACCATTTGCGAAATGGCTGCAGAGCTGGACGACGATTCTATGCTGCCTGAGCTGAAGGAATCCTATGAGCAGCTCACCAGCGATATGGAAACCTGCCGTCTGCAGACCCTGCTCACCGGCAATTACGACAGCAACAACGCAATGGTATCCTTCCAGGCAGGCGCCGGCGGTACCGAGGCGCAGGACTGGTGCCAGATGCTTTACAGAATGTATACCCGCTGGGCAGAAGCCCACGGCTACACCTATAAGATTATGGACTATCAGGAGGGCGACGAAGCCGGTCTTAAGTCGGCAGACATTCTGATTGAGGGTGAAAACGCCTACGGCTTCCTCAAGGGAGAAAACGGCGTTCACCGTCTGGTGCGTGTCTCCCCCTTTGATGCCAACGCCCGCCGCCAGACTTCCTTTGCCGCCGTTGAAGTCATTCCCGATATTCAAGATGACAGCAACGATGTGGAAATCAAGTCCGAGGATTACGAAATGCAGGTATTCCGTTCCTCCGGCGCCGGCGGTCAGCACATCAACAAGACAAGCTCTGCTGTCCGTCTGATTCACAAAGCGACCGGTATTGTGGTCGCCTGCCAGACGGAGCGCAGCCAGTTCCAGAACAAGGAAAACTGTCTGCGTATGCTCCGCAGCAAACTGGTAGAAATCAAGGAACGTGAGCATCTGGACAAGATTTCCGACATTAAGGGCGTGCAGAAAAAAATCGAGTGGGGCAGCCAGATTCGCAACTACGTGTTTATGCCCTACACTCTGGTAAAAGACACCCGCACCGGCTGTGAAACCTCTAACGTTAACGGCGTTATGGACGGCGCTCTCGATCCCTTTATCAACGCATATCTGACCTGCGCCGCCACAGGAAACTGGGTAACAAAGTAAGTTTTTCCCGGTAAATTGGATAAA
>JAZRGQ010000088.1:0-3435 GCA_045644405.1 Faecousia sp. | reverse complement strand
CGGTTTGGGAAAGGTATTTGGCTTCCGGTTTATTGAGAACTTTAATTACCCTTATCTTTCCAAAAGCGTTACGGAATTCTGGCGGCGCTGGCATATGAGTCTGGGCAGCTGGTTTAGAGATTATGTGTATATTCCGCTGGGCGGCAACCGGGTGCCGAAAATGCGCTGGGTGCTGAATATTCTGGCGGTTTGGCTGCTGACCGGTCTGTGGCACGGCGCGGCGTGGAACTTTGTGCTGTGGGGCTTGATGTTCGCGGTGCTGCTGCTTGCGGAAAAGTGGATTCCCGCGCTGCAGAAGCTGCCCACAGTATTGAGAAGATGCTATGTACTGCTTGCTGTGATAATCAGCTTTGTGCTGTTTAATGCAGAATCTTTAACCCAGGCGTGGGGAGATTTAAGCGGTATGTTCGGCGCGGGCGGCTTGCCGCTGGTTACCGGGCAGACACTGTACTACCTGCGTTCTTATGCGGTCTTGTTTATACTTGGCTTTGTAGGCGCAACGCCTGTGGTGCGGGATACGGCGAACCGTATTGCCGGCACAAAGGTTGGCGCCATATTGGAGCCTGTGGTAATGATTTTGCTGCTGCTTTGCACAGCATACCTTGTGGACGGGTCATTCAGCCCCTTCCTGTATTTCCGTTTTTAAGGAGGTGGCGCAGATGAATAAGAAGATTCGCGCCATCGGCGCGGTAATTCTGGTGGTAATCTGGGCAGTCCTGACGGGATTTGCCTGGTTTGCTCCCAGCAAGGATATTTCGGAAGCAGAGCGCCGTCCTTTGGCGCAGATGCCGCAAATCACAGCAGGTGATCTGGTAAACGGCAAATTTATTAAGGCATTTGAAACCTATACGCTGGATCAGTTTCCGCTGCGCGACAGCTTCCGCACCCTGAAATCCTTATTCCACTACTATGTCCTGAATCAAAAGGACAACAATGGCATCTACCTTACACAGGGGCACGCTGCGAAACTGGAACCTGCGCTGAGTCAAAGCTCTGTAGACCACGCAATGGAGCGGTTTAACTGGATTTATGAAGCCTATCTGAAGGATAGCGGCAGCAATGTGTTTGTGAGCGTCATTCCGGATAAGGGCTTTTATATCGGCGAGGAAAACGGCTACCCGGTTATGGATTATGATGCGCTGCTTTCATCGGTGCAGCAGAAAATGCCCTGGGCAGAGTATGTGGATATTACCGATTGCCTCTCGGCGGATAACTACTACCGTACAGATACCCACTGGCGGCAGGAAACAATCCTGCCGGTGGCGCAGAAGCTGCGCGATGCTATGGGGCTTTCCCGGCTGCAGGAAGAAGACTTTACACAGCGCGTTTTGGAGCGCCCCTTCTACGGTGTGTACTACGGACAGGCGGCGCTGCCTATGAAGGCAGAGGAGCTGTGCATTCTGGAAAGCGAATTGCTGGCGCAGTGCAGTGTATATGACCATGAAACAGGCGAAACCGGCGCGGTTTACGATATGACCAAGCTGGAAAGTAAGGACCTGTACGATGTGTACCTGTCCGGCGCACGGGCGCTGCTGACCATTGAAAACCCCAATGCAACCACAGATAAAGAGCTGATTGTATTCCGGGATTCCTTTGGTAGCTCACTGGCGCCGCTACTGGTGCAGGACTATAAAACTGTAACGCTGGTGGATATTCGCTATCTGGGCAGCCAGATGCTGGCGGAGTATATGGCGTTTGATGGGCAGGACGTGCTGTTTGCGTACAGCGCGCTGGTGCTCAACAGCAGTTCTACACTCAAATAAAAATAAGCCCCACAGAGCAGACTCTGTGGGGCTTTTGTTATTGAGACGATTTTTGCGGCAGACGGGTAAGATTTTGCATCCAGCTGTCGGTGCGGAGCATCAGCAAGCTGATAAGGATTTTTAATAGCTCAGGCAGTTGGCAAATGGCGAAAATGGCAGGGAAGTCCAGTTGCGTATAGCGGGTGAGAACAAACGCCAAAGGCACGTTGACAACCCACATAAAACCGCTGTCGATTACAAAGGTCCTCCAAACTTTGCCGCCGGAACGAATGATGCTGTAGGTAGTGTAGACCAGCGCCATAAAGGGTTTTGTCAGGGCGAGAATCAGTATTAGATTGGCGGAAAGAGTGCGAATGGAATCGGTGGTATTGTAAAGCCGCGGGAACAGATTGCAAACACCGGCAAGACCGGCACCGCAGACAATTGCGAAGAAAAGCGACAGCCAAATCAGCTTGCGGCTGGTTTTGCGGATTTCCGTACGGGCGTTGCCTGCGCCCAGCATATTCCCCAGCATAATACCGGCGGCGTTGCCCATAGCGAAAATGACCACGTTAAACAGATTACTGACTGTGTTGGTGATATTCATTCCGCTGACCACGTCCAGCGAACAGGTGGAATAGCACTGGATAATGAAGGTGTTGGCGCATGCCCATATAACCTCGTTGCAGGTCAGGGGAATGCCCTTGACGATAAACTGCTTCAGCAGAGGCAGGGGAACAGAAAGACTGTGGTAAAGACCTTTGATAAAGGGGTTTTTCTTCGGATTGCAGTGGGTCCAAAGCACCATAATCAGAAGCTCGACAAAACGGGAGACGACGGTGGCAATGGCTGCGCCCTGCACACCCATTGCAGGCGCTCCCCAATGACCGAAAATCAAAATGTAGTTTAATACAAGATTGACAAATACCGCTGCGATACCTGCAAGCATAGGAACGGTAGCCTGTCCGCCCTCACGCAGTGTACCGGCGTAGGCGTTGGAAAGGGCAAAGGGAATCAATCCCCAAAGCATAAGGTACAGATATTCTTTGCCGCACCGCATAATCTGCTCAGCGTCTGCCGCAGAACCCTCACCGCGCAGGAAGATACCAATCAGCGGCTCATCAAAGCCAATCAGCAGCCCCATACACAGCGCGGACAACAGGACACTTGCAAGTATGCGGAAGCGCATACTGTAGCGGACACCCTGCATATCTTTAGAGCCGAAATACTGGGCAGAAAACAGACCGGCGCCGTTACTGATTCCGAAAAGTGTTAAATTGAACACCAGCAGCAGCTGGTTGATGATAGACACGCCGCTCATTTGCACTGTGCCTATCTGGCCTACCATAATATTATCCAGCAAGGAGACAAAGTTGGTAATGCCGTTTTGAATAATCATAGGAATAGCAAGGGCGAATATGGTGCGGTAAAAATCTGCCTTCCCGATTGTACGTATTTTCATAGAAACCTCGAAGTATGTGTCGTTACCGGTTTATTATAGTATATAACGAAAAAAATGCAAGCAAAACCACCGTACGGTGGGAAATTCTGTGCCTTGCAATTTTGGGAGTGTGTGGTATACTGAAAAAACAATACTTGGGAGAGCGAATTATGCAGGAATGGAATGACATTTATGATAAGGACAGGAATCTGACCGGCCGTATCCATAAAAGGGGAACGCCCTGGAAAAAAG
>JAZRGQ010000087.1:0-1925 GCA_045644405.1 Faecousia sp. | reverse complement strand
ACCCACGTGGTTGGCACCTCCGGCGGTAACACCGACGATATGCGTGAAGCCATTACTATGATGAACGAGGGCAAGATTAACCCCGCTTCTATGATTACCCACGTTGGCGGTCTGAACGCGGTGGTGGATACTGTGCTGAATCTGCCCAAGATTCCCGGCGGTAAGAAGCTGATTTATAACCACATCGACCTGCCGCTGACTGCGATTTCCGACTTTGAGGAGGCGGGCAAGACCAATCCGCTGTTTGCAAAGCTGGACGAAATCTGCAAGGCGCATAACGGCCTGTGGAATGCAGAGGCTGAAAAGTATCTGCTGGCAAACGCCAAGGCGATTTGATGGATTTGAAAACCTCCCGTTACGGGAGGTTTTCTGCTAACTGAAGGATAGGCAAATGCGTTTGCAGAATTGACAAATATTTTTTGCATAGGTATAATAAGACGAAATTAACAGAAGCGAGGAGAGCACTATGGACAAATCTTTGCATACGGAAACACTGTGCATTCAGGCAGGCTATCACCCCGAAAGCGGTGAGCCCCGTCAGGTGCCGATTATCCAGTCTACCACCTTTAAATACGCCACCTCCGAGGATATGGGAAAGCTGTTTGATTTGGAGGCTTCCGGTTATTTTTACTCCCGCCTGCAAAACCCCACCTGCGATATGGTGGCGGCAAAGATTGCTGCGCTGGAGGGCGGAACGGCTGCAATGCTCACCGGCTCCGGTCAGGCTGCCAATTTCTATGCGATGTTTAATATTGCCTCCTGCGGCGACCATATTGTGGCAAGTTCTGCCATTTACGGCGGTACATTTAATCTGCTCAGCGTTACAATGAAGCGTATGGGTATTGAGGTTACCTTTGTTAGTCCCGACGCCACAGAGGAGGAGCTCAACGCCGCATTTCAGGACAATACCAAGCTGCTGTTCGGCGAAACCATCGCCAATCCCGCGTTGAGCGTGCTGGACATTTCTCTGTTTGCCAAGGTTGCCCACGAGCACGGCGTACCGCTGATTGTGGACAACACATTTGCTACCCCTGTCAACTGCCGTCCCCTGGAATGGGGCGCGGATATCGTAACCCACTCCACCACCAAGTATATGGACGGCCACGGCGTGGCGGTAGGCGGCTGCATTGTGGACGGCGGCAAGTTTGACTGGACAAAGTATGGCGATAAATTTGCCTGCCTTTGCACACCGGACGAGAGCTACCACGGCGTTACCTATACCGAGCGTTTTGGTCTTGAAGGTGCGTTTATCACCAAGTGTACTGCCCAGCTGATGCGGGATTTGGGCTCTATTCAGTCGCCCCAGAGCGCATTTTATCTAAATCTGGGACTGGAAAGCCTGCCGTTCCGTATGAAGCAGCATTGTACCAACGCGGAAAAGATTGCAAAATTCTTGCAGAGCCACGAGAAGGTTGCGTGGGTTAAGTACTGCGGTCTGCCCGAAGATAAGTATTATCATCTGGCGCAGAAGTATCTGCCTAACGGCTCTTGCGGCGTAATTTCCTTTGGATTAAAGACCGGCAGAAAAGGCGCGGAAACCTTTATGAAGCACCTGCAGCTGGGCTCTATTGAAACCCACGTGGCAGACTCCCGTACCTGCTGTCTGCACCCTGCCAGCGCAACCCACCGCCAGATGACCGATGAGCAGCTGGAGGCTGCCGGTGTAGGCGCAGACCTGATTCGTCTGTCCTGCGGTCTGGAAAACACCGAGGACTTGCTGGCGGATTTGGCGCAGGCATTGGAGAAGGTATAATTAAGCCGGAAAAGGAGCAGGCGATGGATAACGAAACAATTTTACAAAGCATAGAGTTGTTTTTGTTTGATATGGACGGCACGCTGTATCTGGGCAATCAATTATACCCCTTTACAGCGCCTTTGCTGGAAAAAATCCGCGCCACAGGCCGTAAGTATCTGTTTATGACCAA
>JAZRGQ010000086.1:0-14014 GCA_045644405.1 Faecousia sp. | reverse complement strand
CCTCAATACGATGGGCGCCCGCATTTCCGGCGCCGGTACCGATACAGTGAAGATTCGTGGCGTGGAGCGGCTCAACGGCGGCAGCTATGCCATTATTCCGGACCAGATTGAAGCAGGTACATATATGGCTGCAGTAGCAGCTGCCGGTGGAAATGTGCTGGTGCAGAACGTAATCCCCAAGCATATGGACTGCATTACCTCCAAGCTGCAGGAAATGGGCGTAAAGGTAACCAATTACGATGATGCTATCCGGATTCAGTCCGACGGAAGACTGCGGCACACCACAGTAAAGACCCGTCCGTATCCCGGTTTCCCCACAGATATGCAGGCGCAGATTTGCGTGTGTATGACGATGGCAAGCGGCATCAGCCGTTTGACGGAGAGTGTGTATGAAACCCGGTTCTTCGGCTACTGTACGGAGCTTGCCAATATGGGCGCGGATATTTTGATTAACGGAAAAACCGCAATCATTACCGGCAGAGAAAAGCTGGTAGGTACAAGAGTAAGAACCCACGACCTGCGCGCCGGCGCGGCGCTGGTAATTGCAGGTCTGGCAGCAGAAGGCACAACCCGGATTGAAAATATCCACTTCATTGAACGTGGCTATGAGCGACTGGTCGAAAAGCTGACTGCTATGGGCGCCCAAATCCGCCGTATAGATGATTGATAAGCAACAAAAAGCGTGTCGCAAAGCGACACGCTTTTTTTATTCTGCAGGTGCGGTAAACAGAGGTGTGGATAAATAGCGCTCGCCGGTATCCGGCAGTACCACAACAACTGTTTTGCCCCGGTTTTCCTCCCGCTTTGCCACAACCATAGCTGCGTGCAGCGCAGCGCCGGAGGAGATACCCACCAAAATACCCTCCTGCTTCCCCGCCAGACGGCTGGCGCGGTAGGCTTCTTCCTCGGTAACAGGAATGATTTCATCATAAATCCGGGTGTCCAGAATCTTCGGCACAAAGTTTGCGCCAATGCCCTGCAATCCGTGAGGACCGGAGCGGCCCTGACTAAGCAGCGGAGAGGCGGCAGGCTCTACCGCTACCACCTGCAGCTTAGGATTGCGCTGTTTTAAATAAGCGCCAATGCCTGTGATTGTGCCGCCTGTACCAACGCCGGCAACAAGAATGTCTATTTTTCCGCCGGTATCGCGCCAGATTTCCGGACCGGTGGTGGACATATGGGCGGCAGGATTGGCAGGATTATCAAATTGGGCGGGAATGAAGCTGTTGGGGATTTCCTTTGCCAGCGCCTCGGCTTTGTCGATAGCGCCCTGCATACCCAATGCGCCGGGGGTCAGCACCAGCTGCGCGCCGTAGGCACCCATCAGCAGTTGCCGTTCCCGACTCATAGAATCGGGCATAACAATGATAGCGCGGTAGCCTCTTGCGGCAGCCACACAGGCAAGACCAATGCCGGTGTTACCGGAGGTGGGCTCAATAATGACAGCGCCTTCCTTCAGAATACCTTTTTCCTCTGCATCGTCCAGCATAGACAAAGCAACCCGGTCTTTAATAGAGCCGCCGGGGTTTTTATATTCCAGCTTTGCCAGCAGCCGCGCGTTCAGACTCTGGCTTTTCTCCAGCCTGCACAGCTGCAGTATGGGGGTGTTGCCGATGAGCTGTTCTACCGAGGTATAAATTTTTTCCATAACACAGCCTCCTAATCAATGATAAAATTATACTCTCCAAAAGGAAGTGGTGTCAATAGGAACATTGACTTTGAAATTGGCGTATGGTATAAAAAGGATATGAAATTAGTTTCTGGAGGCATATTATGGCACAGATTGAGCAAAAAATCGAGCAGGTCGTAGACGAGATTTTGCGTGATTACGGCTGCGGCAGAGATATTGACAGAATCGGATTGCTGAATAGCCCTGATAAGGACGCAGTTATCGACATCATTGAAAAGCTGCGCCGAATCGTGTTTCCCGGATATTTTAAGGATAAGAATTACCGGATTTATAATGCCAAGCATAACCTGTCTGCGCTGATTGAGGACGTGATGTTTCATCTGAACCGGCAAATCGCGCTGGGTTTTCAGGCTGGCGGGCAGAGCGCAGAGCAGGCGCAGGAAAATGCCCAAGAGGTTGCAATGGAATTTTTTGCCCAGATTCCTCAGGTGCGCGCAATGGTGCAAACAGATTTGGAAGCTGCTTATGAGGGCGACCCGGCAGCCACCGGCGTGGCGGAAATTATTCTGTCCTACCCCGGCTTGTTTGCCATTACCGTTTACCGGTTTGCCCACGTACTTTACACGCTAAAAGTGCCTATGCTTCCGCGTATGATGACGGAACACGCCCACAGCATTACCGGCATTGATATTCACCCCGGCGCCACCATTGGCAAGTATTTCTTTATTGACCACGGCACCGGTATTGTGGTAGGTGAAACCACAGTAATCGGAGAACGGGTAAAGCTATATCAGGGCGTTACACTGGGCGCTCTTTCCACCCGGGGCGGTCAAAACCTGCGGGGCAAGCGCCGCCACCCCACCATTGAGGACAATGTAACCATTTATGCCGGCGCTTCTGTGCTGGGCGGCGATACGGTTGTGGGACGGGATTCGGTGATTGGCTCAAACGCCTTTATTACAAAGTCGATTGCGCCTTGCACAACAGTGAGCATAAAGAACCAGGAGCTGCAGTTTAAGGCGCGGGATTGCGCCCAGTGCAAGCAGGATTTTTGGGGATAAACAGGGCCTGATACAGATTTGACACTGGGCGCTGCTTATGGTATACTAAAGCAGTATGTGCCAGTAAAAATAAGGAGAAATAATTATGGAAGAAACAAAAGAGGTTGACCTGCAGCGATTGCTGCTGGTATTGCTGCGCAAAATCTGGGTCATTATCCTGCTGGCGGCGGTAGTGGCAAGCGCGGTATATGCGTATTCCAAAAATTTTGTTGAACCTTTGTATTCGGCAAGAGTAAGCTTTTATGTGAATAATACCAATATCAATTACGTAACAGGACAGATTTCCGGCATCTCGTCTTCCGATCTGGCCACATCTCAGCGTCTGGTTACTACCTATATCAACATCTTGAAAAGTGATACGGTGCTGACCAAGGTGGCGCAGGAGCTGGGCGTGGACATTCCTCCTGCGGATTTGCGGGCAATGATTACTGCCGGCGCTTTGGAGGAAACGGAAGTATTTGCGGTTGCGGTTTCCAATGCGGACCCGAAGCTGGCGATGGATATTGCCAATGCCATTGCCACAGCAGCGCCCACTGAGATTGCCAACATCGTTGTAGGCAGCTCCACAAAGGTTGTGGACTGGGCAGTTATGCCGAAAAAGCCCTATTCTCCCAATCACGCCCGCAGTGCAATTGTCGGCGCCTTGATTGGTATGGCTGTAGCGATAATCGGAATTGTTGTGCAGGATTTGCAGGACGTGCGTGTAAAAAGCGAGGAGGACCTGGCAAAGATTTCCACGGCTCCGGTACTGGGCAATATTCCCCATTTTAGCCTTGACGACGGGGACGATTATTATGGCGGCAACTCCAAAGATGAGGGGAAAGGCGAGGCGATGAACCAATGAGAAAACTTTCCAAAAGAAAAATGGCAAAGCTGGACGCCAACGAGAGCTTCCTCAATCAGCGGCGCCACATCTTAACAAATAACAGCAGCTTCTATGTGCAGGAAGCCTATAAGGCGCTGCGTACCAATATCCGTTTCTTCCTGGCAAGCGAAGGCTGCAAGAAGTTTTGCATCACCAGCGCAATGGCAAGCGAAGGTAAGAGTATTACCGCGCTGAATATGGCAATTTCCTTTGCCCAGACTGGTCAGCGGGTGCTGTTGATTGACGGCGATATGCGCCGCCCCATAATGGCAAGACTTCTGATTGAAAAGCCGTCGCCGGGATTGAGCAATGTGCTGGCGGGTATGAACACAGATGAGGAAGTGGTGCGCAAGCAGGTACACCCCAATCTGGACGTGATTTTCTCCGGTGAGATTCCTCCCAATCCTGCAGAGCTGCTGGATAGCGAGAATATGCAAAAACTGCTGGAGCGAATGAGCAAGCGTTATGACTATATTATTATGGACCTGCCGCCAATCGGTATTGTTGCCGATGCTTGTGTGGTAGCCAATTCTCTGGACGGCGTACTGTTTTTGGTGCGGCAGAATTTTACCGACAGAGATGTGGTGGCGCGGTGCGTGAAGCAGCTGGAGCTGTCCGGCGCGCGGCTTATGGGCTTTGTTTTGAACGGCGCCCAGAATTCCGGAAAGAATTTTGGCAGCAAAGGCTACAAATACGTGTATGAGTCGTTGGACCATAATGGCAAAAACCGGAGGACCCGTCAGTGAGAAGAAATCCGGAGTTTTTGCTGCGTGAAGTAGCCGGCCGGCAGGTGGTAGTGCCTGTGGGGGCGATGGCGGGAAAATTCTACGGAATGCTAACCCTTAACGCCTCCGGCGCATATCTGTGGCAGCTGCTGGAGCAGCCGCAGACAGTGGAAACACTGGTGCAGGCGCTGTGCCAAAAGTATGCGGTTTCTCCGGAAGTGGCGCAAGCGGATGTAGAAAAGTTTTTGGAAAATCTGCAGCCAACCGGCGCGATTGTTGAGTAAATGAAAAGAGGCTGTTGCAAAGCAGCCTCTTTTTTATATATCGCCGGGGAGCAGAAGCAGAAGGGGATACAGCAAAGTGCCGTGATGGGAATCGGTTTTTTGCCACGGCTGCTGGTTGCGGCAGAAATATCTGCCGTTGAGCTGGCGGTAGAAACCTGTGCTATTGTCGGAATAATGCAGCACCACCTGACACAAACTTTCCTGCGCGGGGAGTTTCTTCGCAAGCCCGTAAGGGTCGGCAGTGCGCAGATAGTTGAGCAGGGTGCTGATTTTTTCGGGCTGGGTGTAAATTCTTTCCAGATGATTTTCGCCCTGCTGAAACTGCACCTGCGCCTGGGTAACAAGGCGGCAGTCAGGCGAAGGGCGCCGCTTGTTCTCAGCTCCCGGCAGCAGCGCAGTTCCCGCAAAAATGGCAATAAGAAACAGAATTTGTATCCGTTTTCTCATAGTTTTTTCGACTCCTTTTATCTGTAGGATGGCTGAAAACAGGGGAAATATCGGCGGTAAAATCCACTAAAAACGGAAAATTGACTTTCAATTAAAAAACTGATAAAATAACCGAAAAAGAGGAGGAGGCGCCGGTATGCGTTATAAAATTGCGGATATTCAAGTACAAATGCAGCCCGAAGGTCGGCTACTGCAGCAGGCGGCGCCTTATGCGATTGACGCGCTGGAGCAGCCGCAGATGAATATCGACTGCGAAGCAGCTCGAAAGAACACAAAAGGACCCTGGAAGGCGGATTGGGATAAGGCAGAGTATATGCTGACCGGAATGGAGTTTGCCAGAGGACTGCTGGATTATGACGGCTTTCAGCTCCACGCCTCTGCAGTGCTGCTGGAGGGGAAGGCATATCTGTTTTCTGCAGACAGCGGCACAGGAAAATCCACCCACGCGGAAAAATGGTGCCGGCTGTTTGGCGCGCAATATCTCAACGATGATAAGCCGGTTTTACGGCGAACACCGCAAGGCTGGCAGGCTTACGGCACACCCTGGTCCGGCAAGAACGATTTGTCCTTGCCTGCAGGCGCACCTGTTCAGGCGGTAGCAATGCTGCGGCGCGGTCAGGAAAATAAAATCCGCCGTATGGAGCCGCAGGAGGCAATTCCGCTTTTCGTGGGGCAGTGCCAGCGGTTTTTAACGGCACAGCAGATGGACCTGCAGCTGGGGCTTCTGGATAAGCTGCTGCAGGAAGTGCCTGTGTTCCTGCTGGAATGCCGGAATGATGACGCGGCGGCACAGCTGTCGAGCCAATATATGAGGTAATGCTATGCAAAAGGTGGCAATTCCTATGCAGGAGCTGGTAAAGCTCCTGCAGCTGCAAATGGAGCAAACCGGCAGCGCAGTTTTGACAGTAACCGGCGGCAGTATGCTGCCGATGCTGCATCACGGCGTGGATACTGTGGTGCTGGAGCCGGTGGCTGCGCTGCAGGAAAAAGGCGCGCTGGTGCTGTACCGGCGGGAAAGCGGAAACTATATTCTGCACAGAATTGTGAAAGCAAACGGCAGCGAATACATCTGCAGCGGAGACAATCAGTGGGAACCGGAGGCGGTATCCCATACCCAGCTAATTGGTGTGGTAACCGGTTTCACAAGAAAAGGCAAGCGCTATTCCAATGCCCACAGCGGTTATCGGCTGTATGTCCGTATCTGGGTGGCGCTGTTTCCTGCGCGGCGGTATATTCTGCCGCTGCGGCGATTGCTGGGCAGATTGCGGAAAAGAATACGAAAGCGGCGGTAATTCCGCCGTTTTTTTGCGCGCTGGAAAAAATAACCGCAACGGTTTCAGCAGGAAAAGGTTGATTTTGCAAAAAGGATAGTGTATACTACATGTATCAAATACAATTATTTTTTTGCAAATTTCAACTATGTAAGGAGCTGCGTGGAAATGATAACAATTTCTGCATTGTATGACCTTTCCCACACTTTGGCAAAGGAATACCTGCAGGGCTTTACCTATCCTTGGGAAGCGCTTGCGGGCATCGGCGATATGATTCTTGCCCTGGGGCAGACCTTGCCGCAGGAATATGCGCAGACAGCGCCGCAGGTCTGGGTGCATAATACCGCAAAGGTAGCGCCCACTGCCTCTATTACAGGTCCTTGTATTATCGGACCGGATACAGAAGTCCGCCACTGCGCATTTGTACGCGGAAATGCTTTGGTTGGCGCCGGCTGCGTGGTGGGAAATTCGGTGGAGCTGAAAAACGTAATTCTGTTTGACAGTGTGCAGGTGCCCCACTACAACTATGTGGGCGACAGTATTTTGGGCTACAAGTCCCATATGGGCGCCGGCTCTATAACGTCCAACGTAAAGTCAGACAAAACACCGGTCGTGATTCACTCTCAGCCCTCTTGCCCCACAAACCGGAAAAAGGTTGGCGCTCTGCTGGGCGACTTTGTGGAAGTGGGCTGCAACAGCGTATTAAATCCCGGCACAGTTGTTGGCAGAAACAGCAGCATTTATCCGCTGTCCTGTGTACGCGGGGTTGTTCCTGCCAACAGCATTTATAAAACCGGCGGCGTGATCGCCCCGAAGCAGGAGGGAAAATAATGGGAAAATATTTTGGCACCGATGGATTTCGGGGAGAGGCTAATGTAAATTTAACAGCAGACCACGCCTATAAGGTGGGTCGCTTTCTGGGTTGGTACTACGGCGAGCTGAAGCGGCGCGCCGGTGAAACAGAGGCGCCGCGCATTGTAATCGGCAAGGATACCCGCCGTTCCAGCTATATGTTTGAGTATACGCTGGTGGCTGGTTTGACCGCTTCCGGCGCAGATGCCTACCTGCTCCACGTTACCACTACGCCCTCTGTGGCATACGTTACCCGTGTAGATGAGTTCGACTGCGGTATTATGATTTCCGCAAGCCACAATCCCTATTATGATAACGGCATCAAGCTGCTGAACAAAAGCGGCGAGAAAATGGACGAAGAAACCATTGCGCTGGTGGAGGCGTACATTGACGGTGAGCTGGAACTGTTCGGTCAGCGCTGGCAGGAGTTACCCTACGGTACACGGGAGAAGGTGGGCTGCACAGTGGACTATGTGGCGGGACGTAACCGCTACATCGGCTACCTGATTAGCCTGGGTATGTACTCGTTTAAGGGAATGAAGGTAGGTCTGGACTGCGCAAACGGCGCATCTTGGAATGTTGCAAAATCGGTGTTTGACGCGCTGGGCGCAAAAACCTACGTAATCAACGCCGAGCCTAACGGCACCAACATCAACGAAAATGCGGGCTCTACCCATATCGAGGTGCTGCAGCGGTTTGTGGTGGAGAACGAGCTGGACGTGGGCTTTGCCTATGACGGAGATGCGGACCGCTGCCTGTGCGTGGACGAAACCGGCGCGGTTATCAGCGGCGACCACATTCTTTATATTCTGGGCGAGTATATGCGCCAGAAGGACCAGCTGGATAACAATACGGTAGTAACTACGGTTATGTCCAACTTCGGTCTTTACAAGGCGTTTGATGAGAAGGGCATCGGTTATGCCAAAACCGCAGTAGGCGACAAATACGTATATGAGTATATGGCAAGCAACGGCTGCCGTCTGGGCGGCGAGCAATCCGGTCATATCATTATTTCCCAGTATGCCACCACAGGCGACGGCATTTTAACCAGTCTGAAGCTGATGGAGGTAATGCTGGCAAAGAAGAAAAAACTGAGCCAGCTGACAGAAGGTTTGACCATTTACCCTCAGGTACTGAAAAATGTGCGGGTAAAATCCAAGCCGGAAGCGCAGAACGATCCTGCGGTGCAGGCGGCAGTCAGCGCAGTGGCGGAAAAGCTGGGGGATAGCGGCCGCATTCTGGTGCGGGAATCCGGTACAGAGCCGGTAATCCGCGTTATGGTGGAAGCGGTTAGCGAGGAGCTGTGCCGCGCCTGTGTGGATCAGGTTGTAGATGTAATCTGCGCCCAGGGCCACGCAAGAGTATAAATAACTTCACAGCCGGAGAAGGTGTTCTCCGGCTGTGTTTTTTGATGGAAATAAGGCTTGCTATTTTGTCGAATTTCCTTTACAATAAGAAGGTGTTTTGAATTTGAAAAACCAGAAGGAAAGAGGCGGCGTATGATGGGCGTAGGATTTGATCACGAACAATATATTCTGCAGCAATCAGCCCATATCCGGCAGAGAATTGCCCAATTTGGCGGCAAGCTGTACCTGGAGTTTGGCGGCAAGCTGTATGACGACAATCACGCGGCGCGGGTGTTGCCCGGTTTTCAGCCGGACAGCAAGCTGCAGATGCTGCTGCAGCTGAAAGAGCAGGTGGAGATGGTAATTGCCATCAATACCGATGACATTGAAAAGAATAAGGTACGTGGCGATTTGGGTATTACCTACGATCGGGACGTAATCCGGCTTATTGACGTATTTCGGGATTTTGGACTGTATGTGTCCAGCGTGGTGCTGACCCGCTTTAATGACCAGCCTCTGGCAAAGGCATTCCAGGAACGGCTGGAAACAATGGGACTGAAGGTGTATCACCATTATGCCATTGAAGGGTACCCCGCTAATATCAGCCATATCGTCAGCGATGACGGCTACGGCAAAAACGATTATATTGAAACCAGCCGTGAACTGGTGGTAATTACAGCGCCGGGTCCCGGCAGTGGCAAGCTGGCTACTTGTATGAGTCAGCTGTATCACGAGCATAAGCGCAACGTGCGCGCCGGTTATGCCAAGTTTGAAACATTCCCGGTTTGGAATCTGCCGCTGAATCACCCGGTAAATCTGGCGTATGAGGCAGCTACCGCTGACCTGAGCGATGTGAATATGATTGACCCCTTCCATCTGGAAGCTTACGAGCAGACGACTGTCAATTACAACCGCGATGTAGAGGCGTTCCCTGTGCTGGTGGCAATGTTTGAACGGATTTTAGGACATTGTCCCTACAAATCACCCACAGATATGGGCGTGAATATGGTGGGCAACTGCATTGTTGATGACGCGGCATGCCGCGCCGCTTCCCAGCAGGAAATCATTCGCCGGTATTATACGGCGCTGTGCGACCAGAAACAGGGCAAAGCCGCCGCCGCGCAGATTTTTAAGCTGGAGCTGCTGATGAAAAAGGCAGGCGTTGTGGCGGAGCAGCGGCGTGTTGTAGCGCCGGCGCTGGAAAAGGCGGAGCATACAGGCTTACCTGCTGCGGCGCTGGAATTGCCGGACGGCAGAATTGTTACAGGCAAAACGTCGGATTTGCTGGGCGCCAGCGCAGCGCTGCTGCTGTATGCGCTGAAGGAGCTGGCAGGACTGGACGACAGCCTGCACCTGATTGCGCCGGAGGTAATCGGCCCCATTCAGCATTTGAAGGTAGACCATTTCGGTAACCGGAACCCCCGGCTTCATACCGACGAGGTGCTGATTGCGCTGTCAATCTGCGCAGCTACCGACCCGAAGGCGGAAAAAGCAATGAGCCAGTTGGATAAGCTCCGCGGCTGCGAAGTGCATTCTTCGGTGATTTTGTCTGATGTAGACGAGAAGGTATTTAAGCGGCTGGGCGTAAATTTAACCTGCCAACCCCGGTTTAAGGGATAATGAAAAACCACCCGACATTGTCGGGTGGTTTTTTGCAGGGCTTTGCGTGTTGCTCTGTGGGGCAGCTTCTGTCTATGCCTTATTGACAAAGCTGTCTATACGTGATAAACTGACAATATAAAGTGTGGGAGGGTGTGATTATATGCTGAAACTGACATTAGGTGCCGTAGAAGCTTGCTTTGCCGATATTATATGGGAAAGAGCGCCGATCACCACGATAGAATTGATCGCTGTTTGCGCTGAAGAACTAAATTGGAAGCGGACAACTATGTACACAGTGCTTAAGAAGTTGTGCGATGGCGGGATATTCAAAATGGAGAACGGTTTGGTAACGGTTGAGATACCCAAGGCAGAATATGCGGCTTTGCAAAGTGAAAATTTTGTAAAGAAAACATTTGCCGGCTCCTTACCTGCATTTATTGCCGCATTTGCGTCCAGAAAAGCGATCTCTTCCCAGGAGCTGGAGCAGATTAAAGAGATGATCCGCAAATTTGAGGAGAAGTGATTATGGAAGCTGTATTTTTGCGGTTGGTCAATATGGGCGTTACGGCAGGCTGGATCGTAATGGGTCTGCTGCTGGTACGGCTGGCGATACGAAAAGCACCGCGATGGATTACCTGCCTCTTGTGGGGTGTTGTGGGTTTGCATTTGCTGCTGCCGGTGGCGCCGGTCAGCGACTTGAGCTTGCTGCCCAGCACGCAGCCGATTCCACTGGATATCAGCAGTATGCACACACCTCGGGTACAGTCCGGAATTCCTACGGTAAATATGGCCATCAACCCCCTGGTTGGTAAAATCGGAGATTTGTCCGGGCTTATAGAAGTGTTGGCGATTGTCTGGCTATCAGGCGTTGTGGCGATGGTTTTGTATGGCGTGATTTCATATGCATTACTGCGACGGAAAGTGACGGTATCTATGGAACTGGAACCGGGAACGTATGTCTGTGATTATGTAGATAACCCCTTTGTGCTGGGCATATTGCGCCCCAGAATCTATTTGCCCTCCGCTATGGAGGATAATTACAGGGAGTCTGTTCTTGCCCACGAACGAGCCCATTTGCAGCGACGGGATCACTGGTGGAAGCCTTTGGGATACCTGTTGCTGGCGGTGTACTGGTTTAACCCGCTTTTGTGGCTTGCCTATATTTTGCTGTGTCGAGATATTGAGGGAGCCTGCGATGAAAAGGTTATTAAAACTATGGATCTGCAGGAAAGAAAGGCGTATTCCTTGAATTTGGCGCAGTGCAGCGCGCACAGAATGCGAATCCTGACCTGCCCTGTGGCATTTGGCGAAGTGGGAGTGAAGGCGCGTATCCGCGCGATCCTATCTTATAAGAAGCCTGCGTTCTGGGTGATTTCTGTAGCGGCGGTACTATGCGTTGCAGCAACCGTTTGTTTTTTGACAGCCCCCAGATCCTGCGTCCACGCTTATACGGATCAGGTTACCATACAAGCTACCTGTACTGAGGAAGGGTCGCGCTTGTTTTATTGCGATTTGTGCAATGACCGCTATACAGAACCTGTAGCTATGATTGATCACAGCTATGATCTGGGGCAAATCGTTACAGAAGCAACTTGTACCGAGGAGGGACTGTGCCTGTATAGCTGCATTGACTGCGGATATCAACGTACAGAGCCGGTAGGGGTAATCGCCCATACCTATGGCGCAGGGGAAGTCATCACTCCGGCAGACTGCACCCAGCCGGGATTGCAGAAGGTGGCGTGTACCGTGTGTGGCGGCGTGGCGGAAATTCCTATTGGAATCAGTGATGAACACCGGTTTGTCAGCGAGCAGACGAAGGCGTCCACTTGTTTGGAGCAAGGGGAAATAACGGATACCTGCAGTTTGTGTAACTATGTGCAGGTTACTGCAGCGCCTTTGGCGGAGCATAATTACCGGACACTGGTTGTACTTCCGGGAAACTGTACAGACGTTGGTGTTAAGGAATTGATTTGCGATGTATGTGGGTATCAAACCCGGGAATTCACACCTAAGACCGGTGTACATATGTTTGCAGGCATTCCCGGTTATGAATGGTGTATGTTTTGTGGCATACGCAGAACCTGGGGGCAGTAGAAGCGGTTAAGCAAGACAAGGGAAATAAACATTCTGTTGCCGGCTGTTTTGCCGAATTAAAAGTGGATAGAATAAGGAGGATATATATGAAGAAGCAAAGAATGATGTGGCTACTGGTCTGTATTGCTGTTACGTTGTCGGTAATTTTTCTATTTATTCCACCTACCCGCGCAGAGGCGGCAGTAATCAAAAGCGGAAGCTGCGGACAATCGCTTACCTGGACTTTGGATGAGACCGGTAAACTGGTCATATCCGGTAAAGGAGAAATGAAAGACAGCGATGCGCATAGCGCAATGGGGTGGGCGAGCCTTGGCCCGAAAATCAAGGAAGTTGTAATTGAAGAGGGCGTTACCTCTGTTGGTAAGTATGTCTTTTACAGTAGTGCCTTTTACAACGAAATCGAAAAAATCACCATTCCGTCTACGGTTACGAAAATTGGCAAGTATGCTTTTACCGATATGCCCGCATTGAAAGGTGTGTATATTTCTGATTTGACCGCATGGTGCAAAATCAGCTTTGGCGACGGGAGCAATCCGCTGGATAACAATGTGGATCTTTATCTTAACAATACCTTGGTGAAGAATCTTACAATTCCTGCACAGATAACGCAGATTCCTGCGTTTGCGTTTAAGGGATGCGATAGCATTGAGACGGTTAAAATTCCGGGTTCTGTGACAGCAATAGGTGACTTTGCTTTTAATACTTGCAAGAATTTAAAGGGCGTATATTTCACCGGAAAAGCACCGACCTTTGGTGCAAACATATTTACATTAACCAGCCTTACGGCATATTATCCTAACCACGAGAGCTCCTGGACGACATCCGTGATGAAAAATTATGGCGGTACGGTTACCTGGAAACCGTACAAAGTGGTCGAGTGGAAATTTAAGAATGGACAATGGTACTGCTATGATGTTGCCAACAGACTCCAGACCGGTTGGATTGAAGATGCAGGTGTTTGGTATTATACGGACACCAATGGCGTTATGCGGAAGGGTTGGCTGGAATCAGGCGGCAAGTGGTACTATTTAAGCAGCGATGGAGCGATGCAAACCGGCTGGCAGTGGATCGGTAATACCTGGTATTTCTTTAATGAATCCGGTGTAATGCAGACCGGTTGGGTTGAAGATGCCGGTGTTTGGTTTTATATGAATGCCAAGGGCGCCATGCAAAAGGGTTGGGTGCAATCGGCCGGCAAGTGGTACTATTTAAGCAGCGATGGAGCGATGCAAACCGGCTGGCAGCGGATCGGCAATATTTGGTATTACTTTAATAGCTCCGGCGTCATGCAAACCGGCTGGCAGCGTATCAGCGATGCTTGGTATTTCTTTAATAAATCCGGCGCGATGACTACCGGTTGGCAGCGTATCAGCAATGCTTGGTATTTCTTTAATAAATCCGGCGCGATGACTACCGGTTGGCTAAAACTCGACGGTGTTTGGTATTACTTCGGCGATAGCGGCGCTATGGTTACCGGAAGCTTGCGTATCGGCGGCGTGGTCTATAACTTCGATTCTTCCGGTGTCTGCCTGAATCCCTGAATTTTCGGTCATCGAAATGGACATTGCGCAGCGGAGATTGCTGCCATAATTACATATCAGCAGGGGAGGGACAATGTCCCTCCCTTTTTAATGCATTGTAAACGGAGAAAAATGGAATGGTAAGAATTCCGGGACGCAAAAATAAATTCCACGGATTGACTGAAAATACATAGAAAATTTTGTGAATTTTTTTGAAAAAGTTGTTGACAAACGCAGCCGTGCGTGTTAAGATAATCGAGCGCGTGTAGGGAAACTCTGCGCGTGCACTGCGATGATGCAGGAGATTGCGCCTAAAA
>JAZRGQ010000085.1:0-8859 GCA_045644405.1 Faecousia sp. | reverse complement strand
CCAGGCAATGGTCTTTGCCTGCCAGCAGGTATAGCCCTCGGAGGAGTCGATACACAGGCAGTCTGCGCCAGCCTCCAGCAGCGCAGGTACGCGCTGGGCATAGTCGCGGGTGTTGATGCCCGCGCCCACCAGAAACCGTTTCTTGCTGTCCAGCAGTTCCTGGGGATTTGCCTTGTGGGAGGCATAGTCCTTGCGGAATACAAAGTACATCAGCGGGTCTTCACTGTCCACAATGGGCAGAGAATTGAGCTTGTTCTCCCAGATAATATCGTTGGCAGCCTTCAGCGTGGTTTCTGCCGGCGCTGTAACCAGCTTTTCTCTGGGGGTCATAAAGTTTTTCACTTTTTCGCTTCCGTCCATACGGGACACGCGGTAATCACGACTGGTTACGATGCCCAGCAGCTTGCCGTTGGCGGTGCCGTCGTGGGTAACTGCCACGGTGGAGAAACCGTTGCTTTCTTTCAGACGCAGCACGTCCTCCAGGGTGTGCTCCGGTGTCAGGTTGGAGGCAGACACCACAAAGCCCGCTTTATAACCTTTTACCTTTGCCACCATTTCCGCCTGCTCCTCGATGGTCTGGGAGCCGAAAATAAAGCTCAAGCCGCCCTCTTTTGCCAGGGCGATTGCCAGAGAATCGTTGGAAACCGACTGCATAATCGCAGAGGTCATAGGAATGTTCAGGCTGATTGCCGGCTCTTCCTGTCCCTTGCGGTACTTGGTAAGAGGTGTACGCAGGGAAACGTTGTTGGGAATGCAATCCTCGGACGTGTAGCCGGGGATAAGCAGATATTCACTGAAGGTGTGGCTGGGTTCCGGATAATAATACGCCATTTGATAAAACCTCCTGTTATTCTTATTATTAGAGAGAATATACCACAGCTTTTTCTACAGGTCAAGTGTTGGGGCATGGTTTTTATGAAATTTCATTGGTATTCCCTACAAAATCATTGCAAACTTTTTGGCTATATGGTATAGTATGGTGTCAAAGAAAGAAAAATCAAAAAGGAGATGCAAGCAATGGCAGTTCAGCAGAACATTCGCAACATTGCCATCATTGCCCACGTTGACCACGGCAAGACCACTTTGGTGGACGAGCTGTTGAAGCAAGGCGGCATTTACCGGGAGAATCAGGCCACCCAGGAGCGGGTGATGGACTCCGGTGATTTGGAAAAGGAACGGGGCATTACAATTCTGGCAAAAAACACCTCCGTTACCTACAAGGATTATAAAATCAACATTGTAGATACCCCCGGCCACGCCGATTTCGGCGGCGAGGTGGAGCGTATTCTGAAAATGGTAAACGGCGTTATTCTGCTGGTAGACGCGGCAGAAGGTCCTATGCCCCAGACCCGTTTTGTGCTGGGCAAGGCGCTGGAGCTGGGTCATAAGGTGATTGTGGCTGTCAACAAGGTGGATAAGCCCGACGCCCGCGTCCACGAGGTAATGGACGAGGTGCTGGAGCTGCTGCTGGAGCTGAATGCCACCGATGAGCAGTTCAACTCTCCCACCGTCTTCTGCTCCGGCAGACAGGGTACTGCCTCCTACAGCCCCGACGAGGCGGGCAAGGATTTGGTCCCCCTGTTTGAGACCATCGTCGGCTATATTCCCGCCCCTGAGGGCGACCGGAATGCGCCTTTGCAGCTGCTGGTTTCCTCTATCGACTATAACGAATATGTGGGCAGAATCGCGGTGGGTCGCGTGGAGCGCGGCACCATTCGGGTCAACCAGGAGGTTTCCATCTGCGATTACCATAATCCGGATATGAAGCAGAAGGGCAAGGTTGTCGCCCTGTATACCTATGACGGTCTGGGCAAGCAGGCGGTGCAGGAGGCTTCTGCCGGCGAAATCGTCGCCCTGAGCGGTATGGCAGACATCACCATCGGCCGCACCCTGTGCGCCCCCGATGCGCCGGAGCCGCTGCCTTTTGTAAAAATTTCCGACCCTACCATCGAAATGACCTTTGCGGTCAACGATTCCCCCTTTGCCGGCAGAGAAGGTAAGTTTGTTACCTCCCGCAATCTCCGCGACCGGCTGGAAAAGGAGCTTTTGAAGGACGTTTCCCTCCACGTAACCGAATCTGGCACCGATGCCTTTAACGTGGCAGGCCGCGGCGAAATGCACCTGTCGATTCTGATGGAAACTATGCGCCGCGAGGGATACGAATTCTCCGTATCCACCCCCAGAGTGCTCACCAAGGAAATCGACGGCAAGCTGTGCGAGCCCATCGAGCGTATGGTGGCAGACGTTCCGGAGGAATGTATGGGCGCTGTGATTGAAAAAATGGGTCGCAGAAAAGGCGATTTGCTGGGTATGACACCGGTTGGTAACCGCTTCCGCCTGGAATTTCTTGTGCCTTCCCGTGGTCTTTTTGGCTACCGCAACGAATTTTTGACCGATACCCGTGGCGAGGGCATTATGTCCTCGGTGCTGGACAGCTACGCCCCTATGAAGGGCGAAATCGAGCGGCGGCTCACCGGCAGTCTTGTTTCCTTTGAGACCGGTGAAGCTGTTACCTACGGCCTGCACGCAGCCCAGGAGCGAGGCGCTCTGTTTATCGGCCCCGGTACGCCGGTGTACGCCGGAATGGTAGTTGGTATTTGCAGCCGCAACGAGGATATGAACGTAAACGTCTGCAAGAAAAAGCAGCTGACCAATATGCGCGCCTCCGGCTCCGACGAAGCCCTGCGTCTGGTCAGCCCCAAGGTGTTCTCTCTGGAGCAGTGTCTGGAGTTTCTGGCAGATGACGAGCTGCTGGAATGCACTCCCCAGAGCCTGCGTATCCGCAAGCGGATACTGGACCACGCAACCCGTATGCGCGCGCTGATGAAATCCCGTAATCAGGAGTAATGTATGAAACGAATCCTCTCTATTCAGGATTTGTCCTGTCTGGGGAAATGCTCCCTGACAGTGGCACTGCCGGTACTCAGCGCTATGGGCCACAGCTGCACTGTGCTGCCCACCGGTCTGCTCAGTACCCACACCGCTTTCCCCAAGCCCTATGTCCGTTCTCTGACGGAGGATATCGGTAAGATTGCCGCCCACTGGCAGTCGGTAGGCGCCGGTTTTGACAGCATCTGCGTAGGGTATCTGTCTGACCCTGAGCAGGCGGAGGAAGTTCTTCGGGTGCTGAATATGTGGGATACGCCGGTGGTTCTGGACCCGGTTATGGGCGACCACGGCAAGCTTTACAGCCGTATGACCGGCGCGCATATTGACGCTATGAAAAGCCTGTGCAAAAGAGCCCGCTATGTGCTGCCGAATGTAACGGAAGCCGCCCTTTTAACAGGTCTTACCTACCGCCCGAAACAGGATAAGAGCTATCTGGCGGAGCTGACCGCCGGTCTGCTGGAAATGGGACCGGAGGCGGCGGTGATTACCGGCATTTGCTGGGACGATGTCCACACCGGTTTTGCCGGCGGCACCGGAGAAACTGCCTTCTGCTACAAAACCGAGGCGCTCCCCCGCAGACCCCACGGAACAGGCGACCTGTTCAGCGCCGTATTTACCGGCGCGCTGGGCTGGGAAAAACCGCTGTATGACTGCGCCACGCTGGCTGCCCGCTTTGTGGAGCAGGTGGTTGCAGAAACGCCGTCGGAATCCCCCTTTGGCGTTGCCTTTGAGGGAAAGCTTTCCTGGCTGTGGGAGCAAAAATAATTCTTTTACCGCTCAGACGGGATACGGCAGCTGCCGTATCCCGTTTTCTGCGCCCAAAAAAAGTTGTTGACCTGAGTGGATTTTTCGGTTATAATACCCTAGCGTGGCTATTTATGGTCATTTACTATGTGTTGCTGCAGCCTGCGGGCTGTCGAGCATATGAGATTACTAAGGAGGTGTACCCCACATGAAGCGTACCTATCAGCCCAGCCGTCGGCACCGTTCCAAGGTTCACGGTTTCCGCCAGAGAATGGCTACTTCTAACGGCCGCAAGGTGCTTGCCCGCCGCCGTGCCAAGGGCCGCAAGGTTCTGTCTGCCTGAGCGTAATATCCAAAGCTGAATCACAGCATTTCGGTTGCTCAAGGCGAAAATGGGAGTCCGTGCGGGGTGAATGGCTATTCGCCCCGCCCCCTTTTTTATTGGGCGATTTTGTCCGTGCAGCACCTTTGGGAGAGACAGTTATGAAATTTTCCTGTTCGTTGAAGTTAAATCATATTTTCCGGCGACTTTACAACACCCCTGCGCAGGCCAACGGTTATCTGGTAATTTACGCCAGACGGAACCATTCTTCCCGCAACCGCATCGGTCTGACAGTAGGAAAAAAGCTGGGCGGCGCTGTTGTGCGCAATCGGATTCGCCGACGCCTGCGTGAAGTTTACCGCACCCACGAAAT
The DNA here is from genome assembly GCA_045644405.1 of Faecousia sp. Classification (GTDB taxonomy): domain Bacteria; phylum Bacillota; class Clostridia; order Oscillospirales; family Oscillospiraceae; genus Faecousia. Next base: position 4,531 of record JAZRGQ010000085.1, on the reverse strand, counting down.
GCAGTTTACTGCAGGTTGGGATATTGTTGTGGTCGCCAGAAGCCGGTGTATCAATGCCAGTTTCCCCGCCTTGACACAGGCGTACCTTTCTCTGGCGCAAAAAGCCGGTTTGCTACGGGAGGAGACTGTCCAATGAAACAGTTTCTGCTTGCCCTGATTGGCTTCTACCGCAAACATATCACTGTCCACACCCCTGCCAGCTGTCGATTCACCCCTACCTGCTCAGCTTACGCGTACGAAGCTATCCAAACCTACGGGGCGCGGAAAGGCGGGCTGCTTGCCCTGAAGCGCTTTCTGCGGTGCCACCCTTTTTACAAGGGCGACCCCTATGACCCCGTTCCTTAAGGAGGAAACTTATGATTCTTGCATTTAAGCTTGCAGATCTCGTTCAGGTACCCTTCGGCTACCTGATGTCCTTTCTGTATCAGTTTACAACCAACTACGGTGTTGCGCTGATTCTTTTTGCCATTATCGTTAAGCTGATCCTGCTGCCCGCTACCGCTAAGGGCAAGCGCAGCACAATGAAAATGTCCCGTCTCAGCCCCCGTATTCAAGCCATTCAGAAAAAATACGCAAACGACACCCAGAAGCAAAATGAAGCCATTCAGGCTTTGTATAAAGAAGAGGGCGTTTCTATGGGCGGTGGCTGCCTGTGGAGTATGCTCCCCCTGCTGATTTTGTTCCCCCTGTACGCGGTAGTGCGGCAGCCGATTACCTATATGCTCCACGAAACCGCAGAAGCTGCGGAGCAAATCGTTGCTGTCATCAAGAGCGCTAACGAGTCTTTGTTCTCCGGCAATGCCTTCTATCATCAGATGATTGCCGCCCCTCTGATTCCCGATTTTGTGCAGGAAATCAAAGAAGTTCTGCCGGAAATCAGCGAGAAAACCCTTGCCGGTATCAACTTCAATTTCCTGAAGATCAACCTGGGCGCTATTCCTGACTATAAGTTCTGGACCTGGACTACAGTTGACTGGCCTGCTATCGGCGGTCTGCTGATTCCTCTGCTGTCTGCCGGCAGCCAGGTGGTCAGTATGTTCATCTCTCAGCGGATCAATCAGTCCCTGATTACCAACGAGAAGGGTCTGCAGGACAAGGAAACTGCAAAAAATTCCCAGACCGGCAAGCAGGCCTCTATGATGATGTGGATGATGCCGCTGATGAGCTTGTGGATTGGTTTCACCGTTCCCTGCGCGCTGAGCCTGTACTGGCTGGTGCAGGGCGTTGTGTCCACTGTCATCGACCTGATTCTGACCAAAAAATACCGCGCTATTTATGACGCGGAGGACGCCCAGCGTCTGGAGCGCGCTATGGAAGCTGAGGCTCTGGAGGCGGAAAAGGAGCGCCTGCGCGCCGAGCGCCGCGCCGCCAATCCCGACGGCATTACCCAGAACACCAGCAAGAAAAAGCTCCAGCAGGCACAGCAGCGGGAGCAGGAAGCTGCCAAAGCCGCTGCCCAGAAAGAATACAATGCCAAAAAGGGTATCGCAGAAGAAACGGTAGAGGAAACTCCCCTGTCCGGCGTAGCCGAGCGTCCTTACTGTAAGGGTCGCGCCTACGATCCCAACCGCTATACCCCCGCAGATACGGAGGAATAACCATGGAAAAAACCATTGTTACTACAGGTAAAACCATCGATGACGCCATCGAAACCGCACTGGCGCAGCTGGGTCTGGATCGGGACAGCGTTTCCGTACAGGTTCTGGCGCAGGCAAAAGCCGGTTTCCTGGGCATTGGCGCTACCCCTGCCAAGGTGCAGGTAGCTTACGAAGCGCCCGATGAAAAGCCTGCCGCGCCCAAAAGCGCACTCGGTTCCGCTTCCCGCTCCAAGCCCAAGGCTGCACCCGCTCCCAAGAAGGAAGTGGCTGCACCCGCTCCCAAGAAAGAAGTGGCTGCCCCTGTGGCAGAAGCGCCCAAGGCAGCGCCCAAAAAAGAGCCTGTAAAGCCGGTGAAGATTGTCAAAGAGCCCCGGGAGTATGCTCCCGCCGCCCCCGGCAGCATCGAGGAAAAAATTGAAGTGTTCCTGAAGGGTCTTCTGGAGCATATGAACTCTCAGGCTGTTCCCCACGCATGGAAAGAAAAGGATAACACCTATATGGTAGAGCTGGTTGGCGAGGACCTGGGCTTCCTGATTGGCCGTCGCGGTGATACACTGGACGCGCTGCAGCACCTTGCCAATTACTCCATTAACCGCGGCATTGAGGGTCATATCCGTATCAATGTAGACGCAGAGTGCTACCGCGAAAAGCGGGAGGAATCTCTGCGGCGGTACGCCCAGAAGAAGGCGCAGCAGGTGCTCAAAGCCCATCGCCGCACCACTCTGGAGCCTATGAACGCTTACGAGCGCCACGTCATTCACGCCACCTTGCAGGAAATGGAGCAGATTACCACCTACTCCATCGGCTCCGAGCCCAACCGCCGGGTCGTGATTGAGTTTGTCCGCTAATAAAAAAAGCAGGGTGCGATGCACCCTACTTTTTGCTTTTGTAAACTCTCTTTACGCAAAGAGGAAGTATCCCATCACCAGAAGTCCCAGCGCGATTCTGTAAATGCCGAATGCGCTGAAGCTGTGCTTGCGGACATATTCCATCAAGCCCTTGATCACCAGCAGGCTCACGCCGAAGGCTACCGCCGAGCCAACCAGCAGGACTACCAGCTCCATCTGGGTAGGTCCGGCGATTTCGCCGGTAATCACGTCCTTGCCGTACAGCAGCAGCTTGAGGGCCCTGGCGCCCAGCATTGTGGGAATGGCCAGGAAGAAGGAAAATTCCGATCCTGCAGGACGGCTGACACCCAAAAGCAGCGCGCCCAGAATGGTTGCGCCGGAACGGGAGGTGCCGGGGATAATGCTCAGGCACTGGAAAAGACCAATGGCGATGGCGGTTTTATAGGAAATCTGCCCCACTTCACCAATCACCGCAGGTTTCTTTTCGTTGCGCTTTTCTACCAGAATAAATGCCACGCCGTAAATTACCAGCGCTGCCGCAACCACAATCGCATTGAGGGAAACCCCTGCCAGCTCGGTGTTGCGCAGGAAATCGTCCAGCGGCGCATCGATTGCGAAACCAATCACTGCAGAGGGCAGCACCGCCACCACCACCTTCAGCCAAAGCTGCCAGGTGTCTTTCTTCTCCGGCGCAGTCTTTTTCAGGGAGAAGGGATTCAGCTTATGGAAAAACAGTACAATTACTGCCAGAATCGCTCCAAGCTGAATCACGATTTCAAACAGGTCATAAAAGGCGGTGGTCATATTCAGGTCAACAAATGCGTCCAGCAAAATGATATGTCCTGTAGAAGACACCGGCAGCCACTCGGTAATGCCTTCCACAATGCCAAACAAAACGGCTTTGAGTATTTCCAAGAAGTTTTCCATTTTTTACAGCCTCCTTTTCCTACCTAGCATACACCAGGCGCTGCTGTTTTGCAAGGAAATCTTCACCCGACTCTTTACAAATTGTTCACCCCAAAACCGGTTTTTGTATTATAATAAAGAAAAAACGATGATTAGGAGGATCTGCTATGGCAATTTCTGTTTTGGTTGTGGAAGACGACCGGAATATCCGCGAGCTTCTGCAGATGTATCTGGAAAAAGAAGGCTATGCGGTTACCCTTGCCAACGACGGTGGACAGGGTCTTTCCAAGTACCGCGCCATTAAGCCGGATCTGGTGCTGCTGGACGTGATGATGCCGGTAATGGACGGCTGGGCTGTGTGCAAGACCATTCGCGCCGAGGGAAACACCCCTGTTATTATGTTAACCGCTAAGGGTGAAACCGACGATAAGGTGGCAGGTCTGAAGTCCGGCGCTGACGACTATATTACCAAGCCCTTCGAGATGAAAGAGGTGCTGGCGCGTATCGAGGCGGTTTTGCGCCGCGCCGACCGCACCGGTCCTGCGGAAAAAGCCCGCCGGCTGCAGTTTGACCGGCTGGTGATTGATATGGACGCCTTTGAGCTGATTATTGCCGGCAAAAAGGTGGAAGCCCCTCCCAAAGAAATGGAGCTGCTGTTCTATCTGGCGTCCTCTCCCAACCGGGTCTACACCCGCAATCAGCTTCTGGACGAGGTGTGGGGCTTTGATTACTTCGGCGACTCCCGCACTGTGGACGTACACGTGAAACGTCTGCGGGAAAAGCTGGGGGGCGTATCCGACCGCTGGTGCTTGAAAACCGTATGGGGAGTTGGCTATAAATTCGAGGTGCTGCAGCTATGAAAACCACCTTCAGCCGCACTTTTGCCACAGCCGCGCTGATTCTGCTGGCTGCCTTGCTGCTGGTTGGCGCTTCCTTTCAGTTTTTGGTAAGGAAATATTTAACGGAGCAGACTGTTTCCAATCTGCAAACCGATGCGAAAACCGTTACGGATCTGGCGGAGGCGTATTTTTCACAGGGTCAGCCCTCTGACCAGAGCTTTCTTGTGAATCTGTCGGTAGCAAGCCGGGTTTCCGGCGCGGATATGGTTATCTGCAACCCCGACGGCACGGTGCTGCTGTGCTCCTGCGGTCCGCTGGGCTGTGAGCATCAGGGCTTAAC
>JAZRGQ010000084.1:0-4844 GCA_045644405.1 Faecousia sp. | reverse complement strand
CGGAACACAGGTGCCGGATTACAAGACCTGTATCAGCATCTCCTCCAAGGGCGCAATCGGTGAGATGAAGCTGCCCTCCCTGCTGGCAATCGTTGTGCCTGTGGCTTGCGGCTTCCTGTTTGGACCCGAGTTTGTGGGCGGCTTGCTCATTGGCTCTACCTTGGCCTCCATTATGCTGGCAATTTTCTGCGGAAACGCCGGCGGCGCCTGGGACAATGGCAAGAAGTATATTGAGGTCGGTGGCGTGGAAGGCCACGGCAAGGGCTCTGAAACCCACGATGCAGCCGTTGTAGGCGATACGGTAGGCGACCCGCTGAAGGATACTGTAGGCCCCTGCCTGGACATCTTTATCAAGATTATGTCCACAGTGTCTTTGGTGGCAGTGCCTGTGTTTGCCAAATTCAACCTGGTAGACCTGATCGCTAAGTTCTTTGGTCAGGGCTAATTCCAATCACATAAAAGCCGCTGGCCTACGGGTCGGCGGCTTGCTTTTACGGCGGGATATGCTATAATGAGGATACCAAAAACTTTGAAAGGGAATATGTACAATGAAAAAGTTCTTTGCGATTATTTTAACATTTGCCTTGGCCCTTTCTTGCGTACAGATTCCTGCGCAGGCGGCTTGGCAACAGAAGGGAAACAGCTGGTATTACACCGGTTCCAACGGCAAGCCGGTTACCGGTTGGCTTAAGGTCGGCTACACTTGGTATTTCTTTAACGGCAAGGGTGTTATGCAGACCGGTTGGCAGCAGATTGGCGGCAAGTGGTATTATATGAACAGTAGCGGCGCTATGGTTACCGGCTGGCAGCAGATTGGCGGCAAGTGGTATTATATGAACGGCAGTGGCGCTATGGTTACCGGCTGGCAGCAGATCGGCGGCAAATGGTATTATATGAACGGCAGCGGCGCTATGGTTACCGGCTGGCAGTACATTGGCGGCAAGTGGTATTATATGAACAGTAGCGGCGCTATGGTTACCGGCTGGGTATCTGTCGGGAAGGATCTGTATTATTTCTACGATTCCGGTGCAATGGCGGTCAATACTTTTATTGACGGCGTCGCTGTGGGGAAAAACGGCAAGGCTGTACAAGCCGAAATGGTGCAACGCTATGGTAATTATATCGGACAATGGAGTTCCACAAAAGAATATCACTTTATGGATATATTTATTGAGAGCGGTATAATGTATCTGGAGTATTCTTGCTTTACCGGAAATGCTAGCCGGATTGCTACAGCGTTCTGCAGCATTACGCTTTCCGATATTGAAAATGATCAAGCTACATTCTTCTATTCGTATGACGGCTGGGGCAATGAAGGCACGCTGGTTCTGGACTTCTCTCAGACTGATCAGATCAGCTGTACGGCAACCGTTACTTATACGGACCCAAGTGCAAACTGGAGCATTGTTGATGGCTCCCGTACTTTTATCCAATAAAGGTGAACAAGGGGGGCGGTTATTCCGCCCCTTTGCTTTATTTTTGTGTGTGCAAATGGGACAACTGTCCGGTCATTTGTTTCTTAAGCAGACGGGCGATGCCCGTCCTTATGGCTGTTTATATAGGCAGCCTTGCTGACGGCGGCTTGCTTTTACGGCGGGATATGCTATAATGAAGGTACATAAAAACAAAAAAGGAGCATTACTATGAGCAGTTTTGAAAATCTTCGGATTGTGGATAATTTCTATCAGACATCGCTGTTTTTTCCTATGCCGACGGTAGTAATCAGCACCCTTTGCGAGGACGGCAGCACAACGTTGGGCCCTTATTCTCTGGTGCAGCCTTACTATGTGGCGGGCAAGGATTACTATGCGATGCTGCTTTCCTGCCGTAACAGCTCCAATACTGCCCAGAACATTCTGCGTAACGGCAAGTGCGCCATTAACTTTGTGGACGATAAGCCTAAGACCTTTGCAGAGTGTGTAAAGCTGTCCTGGCCCGGCGACAAGCCGGAGGATAAGATGCCGGGCTGCAAGTTTCAGCTGGAAGCCGGACAGGCAGAGGGGGAGCGTCCTTTGGTGCTGACCGATGCGATTCAGGTAATTGAGTGTACCTGGGTGCGGGAGCTGGACGGCGCGGAAAATGACCAGGCGGGTATTACCACCGGCTATGAGCCGCCTTACCACGATTTCAACGGCATCACCAGCAAGTTTGGCGCCCACTTTATTTTGAAGATTGATAAGATTCTTATGAAGAAAAAGTATGCCGATGCCATTATCAACGGCGTCCGCGCCAAGGATTTCCCCGCGCTGCCGGTGGATTACGGCTATCGGGACAGTAAGAATTTCTGGTTCCACAGAAAGACAAGAATGCGCGCAGAGTTGCTGCCTATGCGCAAGCAGAGTCTGGATTCTGTCCGTTATGCCGCTGACCGGGCGGACGATAAGGTGAAGTTTACAGATGACGCGCTGGAGATGATACTTAACGTACCCCGCGTGTTTTTGCCCCTGGTGCTGAAAGGCTGCGTAGAATGGGCGAGGGAGAATGACTGCCAGCTGATTACCGCAAAGGAAATGCAGATTATCAACGATAAACGCGCCAAGGAAAAGAACAAGAAGTAATGTATATGCAAACCCTACGAAAAACAGGGTGTATTCCCGCTGTTTTTCGTGGGGATTTTTGTCAAAAAAAGGGTGATTTTTTGGAGTTGGTGGTGTACAATGAGGTGGCAAAAAGAGTTAGGAAGTGATGCGTGTGGCTTTTTTCCAAACATTATTGCGCATTCTGGACGTTTCTATGGAGACCCCCCAGCTGTATGGGTGGTTTCATTTGCTGTTTTTGGCGCTGTCCTTTGCGCTGGCTGTGCCTTTGTGCCGTAATGCGGACACGCATTCTGACAGACAGGTGCGCCGGGTCGTGTGGGTAACGGCGCTGGTTGTGGCGATTTTGGAAGTATACAAGCAAATCAACTACAGCTTTTCCTACGAAAACGGCATTACCTTTGATTATCAGTGGTATGCGTTTCCGTTCCAGTTCTGCTCCACACCTATGTATGTGGGACTGCTGGCAGGTATTATTAAAAAGGGCAGAGTCCACGAGAGCCTTTGCGCCTATCTTGCCACCTATGCCGTGTTCGCGGGGCTGAGCGTGATGGTGTATCCGGTGAGTGTGTTTGTTTCCACTGTCGGTATTAACATTCAAACGATGATTTGCCACGGCAGTATGATTACTGTGGGCATTTACCTGTTTGCCAGCGGCTATGTGCCGATGAAATGGAAAACCCTTTGGAAGGCGCTGCCTGTGTTCGCAATCAATCTGGCGCTGGCGGTGGGTATGAATGAAATCGCTCACGCCACAGGACTTCTGGAGCGGGAAACGTTTAATATGTTCTTCGTCAGCCCCTATTGCGAGCCCAGCTTGCCGGTGTATTCGCTGGTGCAGCAGGCGGTGGCATATCCCTGGTGTTTGGCTTTGTACATTATGGGCTTTACGGCAGCGGCGGGGATTGTGCTTCTTCTGGCAAAAGGCTGCAAGCAGATTCTCACATCTGCCAAAAGGAAAAAAGCGGCGGTATAAAATTTAAGCGGTGGTATGAAAGCTTCATACCACCGCATTTTATTATTTCAAAAAGCCTTGTAAAAAGGACAGGAAACGCTCTGAGGAAAGCCGCTGCCGGCGCGCGTTCATACTTTCTACTGTACAGCGCAGGAGTCTGCTCCACTCCGGTGCGCCTATAGACGTCCCAGCGCCTGTGCTTAGGTAAGAGCACTCCGGTAGCCGGAGGGAACGGAAGTGGGCGGCAAAGGCTTTGTCAACACCCAGCGCGATGGCATAAGGCATCAGCGCGTAGAAATACTCGGGGTTTTGCTGATGAATGCGCTGGGCTTCCTGTGAAGACATATTGCGCAAATAGCGCCTTAGACCCAGCACCTGCGACATTGCCTGCCTGCCTGCATCGGTACGCCGTCCGCCGAAAGCAGACATCAGACCCACCAGCAGCTGGGAGCAACAGGCAAGTGCTGCCAGACCAAACTGCCCGCTGATGAGGCCCAGTATCAGCCACACACCGCACAGAATCAAAGCCCGCCGCGCGGAGGGCTGGCGGTACAGGCACACACTGTCTGCCAGCGTCTGTATATGCCAGCCGGAAAGCAGACCGAAAATGCCCAATAGAATTACCAGCAGCCACTGCAGAATCGCGCCGGCGCTCAGAGAAATACCCAGACATACGCCGCACAGCATACAAATCAGCGTGCCAAGTCCGCGGAACACATTCCGGTTGCCGGTTTTTTGCAGCACAAAGCTCTGCAGGCTGGGACGCATTGCTGCAATTTTCTGGCTCAGCAGCGCATAGGAAAGGGAAGTGGTGTCCACCGTATTGCGCTTTCCAAACAGGGACTGGAAGCACCGCTGCTCAAAATTGCTGCGCTCGTTACCCATATCCATCTGCTTATAAAGGGATACCCGACCTTTCCGGTCAAGCTGTATCAGCAAATAACCCAGCTGCGCCCAGGAGAGCACCATCATCGTAAGGTCGCCGCCCTGCAGCTGCAGAATACTGCCCAGCTCACCGGCATTGTAGCCGTCCGGCGAGGTAGCGGCGGTGATGCGGCGCGGCGGCGCGCAGCGCATTGTCAGCAGCCAGTAGCCCAGCGCCAGAACAGCGCAGACGGCGATGACAATGTATAAAGAATCAAAGGAAGGGACAGACAAAACGGTTTGGGGGAACAGTTCCTCGGTTACGGGAAGGAGCATCACAAGGGTTTCGTGGTCCTTCAGCGGCGCGACGGATTTTCCGGTAACCACCGCGCCGTTTACCTCTACAGACAAGTCCTGCTCAATACTGGATTGATGATAGCCGCTGGAAAACGCGGGCTTTGCGGAGATTGCGTCGGGCAGCGTAACAG
>JAZRGQ010000083.1:0-2382 GCA_045644405.1 Faecousia sp. | reverse complement strand
CTGTAGCTTTACATATTGTATCAAAAATTTTTACGTTAGTAAACTGTTTTTTTACGAAATTTACGCACGTTTTCCACAAATATTCTGTAGATGTGGTCTGGCAAACCATACAAATCGGCAAATTCCTGTCTGTTTGGGGGTTATTTGCCCATTGCATAGGGTTTCCAGCGAGTCGAAAATCCGGCAATCGGCGCACCAGCCGGCAATCCCCTCCACCTCCGGGTGCTCCGGCGTTCCGATAATAACCGGCAGTCTGCCCTGTGCCTCGGCATTGCTGACAATGCCGTGAATCCGCTTAACGAACGGACAGGTTGCGTCCACAATTTTCACCTGCTGGCTTTCCAGCTGCTGATACACCGCCTGTGAAACGCCGTGGGAACGGATAATTACCGTGCTGCCCGGCTCTGCCTCCTGCGGCGAATCAATCACCTTCACGCCCATCTGCTCAAAGTGCGCCACTGCGTGGCGGTTATGAATAATCGGCCCAAGGGTACGCACCGACTCCCCTGCCTTTGCCGCCTGCTCCACCAGCTCTACTGCGCGGTTTACACCAAAGCAAAAGCCGGCGCTGTTTGCAATCCGTACATTCATAGGGGAATCTTCTGCTCCACAATTTTCCGCATAGCGGCAATAACGCCTGCAATATCCAGATTGGAAGTATCCAGCTTAACAGAATCCCGCGCCATTTTCAGCGGCGCAATGGGGCGATGGGTATCCTGATAATCCCGCTGCTTGATTTCCTTGAGAATCTGCTCATACTGCGCCTGCTGACCCTTTGCCAGCAGCTCATCGCAGCGGCGCTTAGCGCGCACTTCCGGCTCGGCTGTCAGGAAGATTTTCACATCTGCCTTCGGCAGCACCACAGTGCCGATATCCCCTCCGTCCATAATCACGTTATGCTTGCGCGCCACTTCCCGCTGCATATCCAGCAGCACTTCCCGCACCACCGGGTGGGCAGAAACCAGGCTTGCCTTTTGAGAAATATCCTGTGTGCGAATTTCTCCGGTAACGTCCATGCCGTTCATCAGCATATGCTGCTTGCCCTCGTCATCGTATTCAATTTCAACCGTCAGCTCATCAATGTAGCGCTCTACTCCGTCCACGTCCTTGGGGCTGACGCCCAGCAGGTCCAGAAAATACGCCACAGTACGGTAAATTGCGCCGGTGTCTACATAGTAGTAACCCAGTTCTTTTGCCAAGGCTCTTGCAATTGTGCTCTTGCCTGCGCCTGCAGGGCCGTCGATTGCGATTGCATATGTCTTTGCCATAGGTAAAAACTCCTTTAACTGTCTGATTCTAAAAAGTCCTCCAGTCCCAAGCCGGTACCCAGAGTCTGTAATTTTTTTATTGCCTGGGCTTCGATTTGCCGCGCCCGTTCCTTGGAAATTCCCAACTTCTGTCCGATTTGCTCCAAAGAGTAGCGCTGTCCGTCCTCCATTCCAAAGTGAAGGCGAAGCACCTGCTGCTGTCTTGCCGAGAGTGTCTGCAGCAGCGTTTCCAAAATCCTTTTCAGCTCCTGCCGCACCAGTTCCTGCTGAGGCTGGGGAGCTTGTACATTCTCCAAAAGCGCCTGCAGCGGTGTTTCCTCCGCTTCTGCATTAAGAGAGCAAACCTCAGGCAGCTGCAGCAGCTTACACACCTTTTCCAGCGGCAGACCGCTATGGTCGGCAAGCTCTGCCGCCTCCGGCTCCCGTCCCAGCTGCTGCAGCAGCGCAGCGCGGGAAACCTGCAGCTTTTGCATCTGCTCGGCTGTGTGCCGCGGCATATAGATTAACTCTTTATGGTTGAGAATGTGCCGGCTGATACCCTGCCGTATCCACTTTGTGGCGTAGGTGGAGAATCTGCACTGCTGGGTGTAATCAAACCGTTTTGCCGCAGTCAGCAAGCCGATACTGCCCTCCTGAATCAAATCCAGCAAGGGAACGCCCTGCCGCGCGTATTCCTTTGCCACCGACACTACCAAACGCAGATTGGAATTTACCATCTGCCGGATTGCGTCCTCATCGGACCGGGCAATCCGCTGCGCCAGCTCCATCTCCTGCTCCGGCGTAAGTCTGGGAAACATACGGATTTCCTGCAGATACTGCTGTACCCCGTCCTCAGGCGCAGTCTGCTTTGTTTCCACGCCCGCCGCACTCATAGATTTTTACCTTTCCGCAGCCGATCCCGCAGCGCCAGCAAATCATCATCGCTGCTGATACCGGCGCTTTGCCGCTGCGCCAGAACTGTTTTTACACAGTCGCGGAAGGCGACCTCATTGACAGGCCCTTCGTGCCGCTGGCAAATGCCGGACAGGTGGGACATTTCTTCAGGCAGCAGGTCCTCCAGCACACCCAGAGAAACCTCCAGCCCCTGTGTATGACGGCGCACCAGCTGGGCGTA
>JAZRGQ010000082.1:0-5045 GCA_045644405.1 Faecousia sp. | reverse complement strand
TTGACAACTTTATCCGCGCAAAGGGCGCAATCTACTCCGGTATTGATACGCTTTTACAGTCTGTGGATATGACGCCGGATATGATTGAAACGGTGTATGTGGCAGGCGGTATCGGCAGCGGAATCAATATGAAGAACGCTGGCAATATCGGTATGCTGCCGGACGTGGAGCTGGAAAAGTATCACTATATCGGTAACTCCAGCCTGACCGGCGCGTATGCTATGGTTATGAGCGATATGGCGGAAAAGAAATGCTACGAGGTAGCAGCCAATATGACTTATCTGGAACTGAGCACCTATCCCGGCTATATGGATAGCTTTGTGGCGGCGTGTTTCCTGCCCCATACCAACGCATCTTTGTTCCCGAATTGCAACAAGGAGTAAGCTATGGATATTCAGAACAATAAAGAGGAAGTACCCTTTTCCTATTACGCAGAGCTGTTTGCCAAGGCAGACCCGCAGGAGATGGCAAGCCGCACCGGCGCAAGCTTTGACGGCAGCGCATTTTCGGTAACTCTGCTGGGAAGCCGGTACGCAATTACATATCCCGCAGCGCAGATTACACCTGCGCTGCCCATTCCCGCCCAGACCTTTTTGCTGCGCTACCTTCTGGAAAGCAAGCAGACGCCTTGGGCAGGACAGTGGAAAACCTTTCGGGAGATGCCCTGGGGTGAGCTGTATATCAAGCCCTATACCGGCAGAGTGCTGACCCGGGCTGCCTTTACCTTTGGCACAAGGGTAGATGCTTTCCGGTCTGCCGCAGAGAAAATGGGTGCGGCGCCGGTAGCAAACGGAGATGCCGGATATGAATTTTCTCTCGTAGAGGGCTACAAAATGCGGATTCTGGTTTGGGCAGGCGATGAGGAATTTCCGCCCAATCCCCAGGTGCTGTATTCGGATAATTTCGAGGGTGGTTTTGCGCCGGAGGACAGAGTGGTAGCCGGCGACATTTTGATTTCCACAATCAAGGCGAATTTCTAAGCGTATAAAAAAGAGGCTGTTTCAAAACAGCCTCTTTTATTATACTTCCGAATTTGTTTCTTCCATTTTCTTCAAAACCGATTCCACAGGGAAGGATTGCAGCAGCGCCAGCAGCGCAGGCATCGGCACCGCAAGTACCGGCACAAACCGGCACAGCGCCAGCCCCAGGCAAAGAAACAGCAGCATCAGTCCGGTTTTCGGCAGATAGGCAACGGTAAACAGCAGCGCATTTTTATGCACCTGCCCAAAGGTGTAAACAAAGCGGGACTGGAGGGGAATCAGCCAGCAAAAGGCGCCCAGCGGCAGCAGGCATAACACCTGATAGATGAGGGCAAAGCCGGAAATGCTCTGGGTGTTGATTAAAATCGTCAGCCCGAAATACAGCGCGGCAAACAGCGCCAGCCAAATCAGACTGATGATGCACCCGCGACCCAGCTCGTTTTTGAAAGTGCGGAAAAACCGGCGGTAGCTACCCTTTATATCTTCCCGCAGATTGCGGGCGACCGCATCGTACAGCGCCATACAGGCAGGCGCCAGTGTAACCAGCGGCAGGCTGCAAACCAGCCAGCACAGGCTCAGTCCGCACAAATCCGGCAGACGGGTCAGCCAGTGCCAAAAACTGTTCTGTGTGTCAAAAAAACGCTTTGCCATTGAAAAACCACCTTTCTTCTACAGAGTATAGCACACAAATGCAGGTGTGTCATCCGAATTTCTGCAGGAAAGAGAAGAATCTCTTTTTTCTTGATTATTGGAGTGAAATATGATATGATTTTTTAAATGCGCACACTGCAAAAGAAAGGAGGAAGCACAGATGTTAAAACGTATTTTGATGACCGTATTGTGCCTGCTGCTGGTGCTCGCTGCGCTTCCTTTGGCGGTTTGGGCAGAAACAGAAAAGGAAGCAGAAATACCGATATACCAGCTGCCTACCGCGAAAGAAAAGGCGGAGGCGTTAAAGGAGCAAATCCAGAACGATTACATAAAAGCGCTGGCGGAAGCAGAGAAAGAGAGCTTTGGCGGCTATTGCGGTCAGCTGGCCTCCTACCAGATGCTCTACCGCGGTATTAATACCTGGCGGTTGGGCGCCAACGGCAACGAGTATTACGACATTTACTGCAATGGCGAGAAGACGAGCGGTGGTTATACGCCGGTTGCCTTTGCTGCGGAAGACTATACCCTGGAACAGGCGCTGAATTTTGTGAGCAATGACGGCACACACGATGTGTACAACCTGCTGGCGTGTTTCCAGACCTCCAATACCGAGGCGGGCGCGCGGTTTGGTCACGTGGTGTTTATCTATGCGATTGTTGATGGCGTTGTGTATTTTACAGAGAGCTTTGCCACTGCGATGGATACTGTGGAGGGCGAAGCGATTGCCGTTGACATCGCCCGCTTTGCCAAGTATTACAGCGACTGGGTTTGCTATGAAGGCTTGATTGCAATGGGCCTGCCCCAATATATGGATAACTGCGCAGTGTATACAAGCAATCTGTTTGTGCAGGCGCAGCAGGCTGTTCCGCTGCTGACCCTGCCCGCTGCAGAGGGAACGGAAGGCGCACAGCTGCTGCGTGTAGCAGCGGCGGGAGAACGGCTGCGGGTAACCGCGCTATACGAAAACCTGCGCGGACAGACCTATTATCAAATTGATGATGGGGAAGTGGTTTGCTATGCCGCCACAGAGGCGCTGCAAGCCATTGCCTTTGTAAATGCAAAGGCTACTCTTACAGACCCGCAGGTGCCGGACAGGACAGGCGGAGATAATCAGAGAATTGCCGGCACTTTGGAAGTGGAGCAGGACAAAACTGTTACTGCATACGTAGAGATTTCCGATGAGAAGAACACTCTGGTGCAGCAGTTTAGCGCTACCGTTTCCGGCGGAAAATACAACCTGGATAACAGATATCTGCGTGAGGCGCTGCAGGTAAATAAGCTGCCTGAGGGCTGGTATCGCTGCAGTATCCGTGTGGAAGACCGATGCGATTATATCATCGATGGCGGTATGGCAACCCATATCAATACACAGACGTTGCTGGAAAAGAGTTTCCGTGTTGGAAATGCGCCCCGGCGCCTGCCACAGCAGACGAAGCCGGAACCGGTGAAGGACGGCTGGTATTATATTGACGATGCCTGGTATTGCTATCGCCTGGGTCAGCCGGTTACCGGCTGGACTACCGCTGACAGCATTACCTATTACCTGCAGGAAAACGGCGCGGTAACCACCGGCACAACACAGCTGGAGGGAAAAACCTATCACTTTACCGCTACCGGCGCTATGCGCACCGGCTGGTATGATGCGCCGGAGGGCAGGCAGTATCTGGGTGATGACGGTCAAAAGGTTGTGGGCTGGCAGCAGATCGGCGAAAAATACTATTATTTCGATTATCAGGGTATTTTGCAGACCAACTGTTGGATAACTGTTTCCTCTACCCGCCGGTATATGCAACCGGACGGCAGTATGGCCACCGGCTGGGTGGAACTGGAGGAGGGGTGTTTTGGCTTTGACATTAACGGCCGCCTTATTGCGCAGCTGTTAAAGGAGGACGACCGGACGCTCATACGCAGCTGCAATACCATAACAGAATAAAAAAGACCCCACGCGGAAGTACCTTCTGCGTGGGGTTTAAGTATTAAAATCAATACCCTTATGCTCTGTCCAGTAGCGCAGGGCGGCGCGGATATCCGTTTCCGGCAGGTCGAAGTATTCTGCCAGCTGCCAGGGCTCTGTGTAGCCCGCCTGAAAGGCGCTGCGGAAGAGGTCCGCGCTCAAATAGCGGTCGGCTACCCAGCGCACAGCCCGGTGTTCACTGCGCTCTACAAGCTCGTAGGGGCTGTCAATTTTGTGCAGAGCACCGGTAGCCAGATGCCCCAGCTCGTGCAAGCACACGCCGCGTAGCAGGCGGGTGGAGTGAATTTTGGTAAAGTCCAGAAAAACCGCGTAGAATCCACAGTCGCGGACGGTTGCGCCAGCCTGCGGGCAGCGGCTAAAGGGAATCACGTCTACTTGATTCCGGACACAGTATTCATAAAAATCTGCAATTTCAAACACGTTTAATCCCTCTGTTTTGCGGACCGCCTTTCACGCATTAATCGCACCATATCCCGCACAGCTTCCTTTTGCTCCTCGTCCAGTTCTTTGAAGTCGCCGTAAAAGGCCACATCAACTTCTTCTAAAAGGTCAGCTTGCGAATGGGTTTGCTCCACGGCGGTACTTCCTTCCTGTCCCAGAAGCTGCCCCACAGATACGCCTAAGTAGGCGGCGATTTTCTGCGCAGTCTCCGCATTAACGCCTTTTTTGCGACCCATTTTCAAATCGGTCATCAAACTGCGGCTTAAACCGAGCGCGTCGCAAAGACGACCCGGGCGGATACCGTTTTTCTGACACAGCTTCTCGATGTTCTCGTATAAATTGCTCATGCAGTACCTCCGCACCTATGGTGCCGCCAAAGCGGGGGGTTCCCGACTTTGTGTGATGTAGTGTGGGTATGCTACGCGCTGGCGCAACAGGCATATCCTGTCTTTATTTTAGTACTTGAGCAGGTACTTGTCAACAGGAAAAATAAAGATTTCTGCACTTGCACAAGTACTATACCGCAAAAACAGGCAAATAAAACGGACTTGATTGCTGCGGGAGCTGTCGAAAAACGGCGAACACTTATGGGAAAAAGGGGTTGACAAAAGGGTGCCGGTGTGATACAGTATACAGGCACTTAAGCGAAATATCGCGGAGTAGAGCAGTTGGAAGCTCGTCGGGCTCATAACCCGGAGGGCGTAGGTTCGGGTCCTGCCTCCGCAACCAGAAAAAGAAAGCCCACCCGCTTGGGTGGTCTTTTCTTTTTCTCTGGCTTGCAAAGCAAGCTTTGACCGACCTCCGCGTTATGAGTCCGATGAGCGTAGCTCGTTGGGTAAGCGACCCGTCCGCCGCCGGTGGCAGATGCAGCGCAGGCGCAGCGAGTGCCGCGGTCGATAAAATTGAGGAAAAGCGTAAGCCCGAAAATTTTATCGGGCACCGCAAACCGGGCTACAGAACCGACGATAGAAATCTTCTGGTCAGGCGAAAACCGAGTG
>JAZRGQ010000081.1:0-7414 GCA_045644405.1 Faecousia sp. | reverse complement strand
CGAATTCTGGATGATTGAGCCGGAGATTGCGTTTGCCGACCTGTCCGACGATATGCGTCTGGCGGAGGATATGATTAAATACATCATTGCCTATGTGCTGGAACGGGCGCCGGAGGAAATGGCATTCTTCAACCAGTTTATCGATAAGGGTCTGCTGGAGCGGCTCAACCACGTGCTTAATTCCGATTTCGGTCATATCACCTATACCGAGGCAATCGAAATTCTGGAAAAGTGCAACGATAAATTCCAGTACCCTGTACACTGGGGCAGCGACCTGCAAACCGAGCACGAGCGCTACCTGACTGAGGAAGTGTTCAAAAAGCCTGTTTTCGTTACCGACTACCCCAAGGAAATCAAGGCTTTCTATATGAAGCTCAATCCCGACGGCAAGACTGTCGCGGCTATGGACTGCCTGGTACCCGGTATCGGCGAGATTATCGGCGGCTCCCAGCGTGAGGACGATTACGAGCTTTTGAAGACCCGCATCGAGGAGCTGGGTATGAATCCGGAGGATTACGGCTTCTATATGGACCTGCGCAAATACGGCTCTGCCCGCCACGCCGGCTTCGGTCTTGGCTTCGAGCGCTGCGTTATGTACCTGACCGGTATCACCAATATCCGTGATGTGCTCCCCTTCCCCAGAACCGTTGGCAACTGCGAGCTGTAACCAAAAAAGCATAAGAAAAGAGCGTGTTGTTAAACACGCTCTTTTTTATTACAGCATTTCAAGAATCTGCTCTTTGGATTTGGCGCCGACGCTGCGGGCAGTTACTTCGCCCTCTTTAATCACCAGCAGGGTGGGAATGCTCATCACCCGATACTGCTCAGCCAGCTCTGTTTCCTCGTCCACATTTACCTTGCAGACCTTCACATTCTGCACCTCGTCCGCAATTTCGTCCACAACAGGTCCGACCATTCTGCACGGACCGCACCAGGGCGCCCAGAAGTCCACCAGCACCGGCTTATCCGCGCCTAACACTTCTTGCTGAAAGGTATCCTTAGTAATTTTAATCGCAGCCATACTATTGCCTCCTTTGTTTTTTTACAGTATCAGTATATCCACATTCTTCCGGAACAAAAGTTTATTCCCGGAAGAAAATCAGAGAATACCAGGTAATGATATTGCCGCCGTACTGAAAATCCAGTCCCATCGACTCCAATGTGGGAATCAAATTGATGCCGTGGCTTTCCAGGCACGGGTGCATACGTTCCGGCTCCCGGCAGGGCTGACCGTCAAGATAAGCGCACCGCTGGCACACAGAGCAGGCCTCCGTGGATAAAATGTACGGCTCAATCCCCTGCTGGCGGAACATCTGCCGCACCTGATTTGTCAGCGCCTCGTGCTCCGGACGGGTCTGCAGCGCCACCTCCAGTGTGGCAATATCCTCGGTTTCCGTAATAGTGCCAATGAGCAGGCACCCGTTATAGGACAGGCAGCGCGCTTTGCATTCGTCCACCTCGCCCACCGCCGGCGGGCAAGCCCAGGTCTTCCCGTACATCGGGCATTCTGCCTGACAGATATAACGGATACGGGAGGAAAACTCCAGCTGCTCCGGATTTAAGTATGTATACACATACAGCGGCAGCTGGGACAGCTGCTGCTCCAAAGCGGCTCTGTTCAGCATAGCACTTCCTCCATAATTTTTTGGCAGCCCTCCACAATATCTGCCCAGGTCTGGACAAAATCGCCGGTGTACCACGGGTCTGCCACATTCCGGCTCAAAAACGGGCGGAACTTGCTTTCATCAGGGAACATTCTGGAAAGATTACGGGCATTGTTGCTGTCCATATAGTAAATGTAATCGTAGTTTTCACAATCCGCCGCCGTAATCTGTCTGGCGCGGTGTCCGTCGCAGGCGATGCCGTGGCGCTGCAGCTCCCGTCTGGCAGGCGGGTATACAGGATTGCCCAGCTCCTCACGGCTGGTGGCGGCAGAGTCAATCTGCACCTGCGCGCCCAAGCCCGCTTTGCGCACCATATCCTTAAGCACAAACTCCGCCATAGGACTGCGGCAGATATTGCCATGGCAGACGAACAGAATCTTAATCATACAACGCCCTCGCTTTCTTAAGAGCATTGTAGCATATCCGCCTGCCAATTTCAACTTGTAGGGGCGGATATTATCCGCCCGCGGGCGGTTGGTGGGGCTAAGGATTGCACGGCTTGACTTTGCTATGTCATCGATATATAATTTATTTGAGAAGATATTTCGATAAGCTTGAAATTTGGAGGAAATTCTTATGCGCGCTTATGTCATTACCAAAGAAGAAAGCGACAGAATTAGAATTCTAAAATATATTTCTATCATCTTTGTGGCGTATATCCATTCGTATGCTACACAGGTACATTTTTCGGAGGGAACTTCCGACTTTCAGCTTCCTTGGTGGCTGTTGTCATTCGAGAATTTAATATCGCAAGTTGTCGCAAGATGTGCAGTTCCAATATTTTTCCTGATTTCATCAATTTTATTATTTAAGACAGAGAAAAGCTACAAAGAAACCATTGTTGGGAAAGTAAAAACCCTTGTAATCCCATATTTGTTTTGGAATTCTTTCTGGATTTTCGTGTTTATCTTACTTCAAAGCTTGCCGTTTACCAAGTCTTTCTTCTCTGGAAACAACACACCCATTATGCAGTCCTCCGTTTCAGAATGGCTGGCATTATACGGTGTTGGTTTCCCACTTACCCAGCCACATGCGTTTCCGTTATGGTATATGCGTGATTTAATGGTTGCAACTTTATTTTTTCCAATTATAGGAAAAATTGCAAGCAAGGTTCCAAAAACCTTATTGGCCGTTTCCGTGATATTATTGCTGGCGCCATTCGATTTCCCATTCAAGGAAGCTTTCCTTTGGCTTTGTGTAGGAGCATGCCTTGTAAATTTACAAATTCACATGACCATTTTTGATGGCGTTGCCCTATGGAAGTTTTCCCTTTTTTATGTGTTGTGTGCATTCATTACATTGATAGTAAATCGCAACATAATGGACAACCTTTTCGTTTTTGTCGGGGTAATCTATTGGATAAGGGCATCCAAATATATTTTTGATAGTGAGAAGAAAAGAAACTTTTTTGTAAAGCTGTCTAAATGGGGTTTTATAATATATGCGACCCATGAATTGACCATGACCGCGCTAAAGAAGGTATGTTTTAAACTATTACCTGCACAGCCAATATGGTTGCTGATGATATATCTCATTCTCCCTATCGTGGTAGTTGCAGGATGCAGTGTTGTTGGTGCCGTTTTCAAAAAGGTTGCGCCCAAGCTGTATTCTATTACAACCGGAGCAAGGTAGTTGTAGTACAAACCCATAAATTTCAATATGTGGAACATATGAAAACAGCCGCTGACCATTTGGTCGGCGGCTGTGCTATTTCTGTCCTGTGGGGCTAAAATGGTGTCGTTTTGAAGGATTGCAACTTGTAGGGGCGGATATTATCCGCCCCTACATTCCGCCGACAAGCGCCGCCCTTTTGGAAAGCGGAACAAATACGTGTGAAATACGCCCGACTTTTTGTTTAGTTTTGCTCTTGAAGATTATGGTAGATAGTGCTACAATATTGCCCGGTAAAATATTACAATTTATTGAAAGAAGGCTTTGTAAAAATGGGAACTGAGCTAATTTGTCTTGCGATTGCTGCAATCGGCGGACTGTTACTGTCCCGACTGACAAAATTGCTGAACTTGCCCGCCGTAACCGCTTATCTGGTAGCCGGCTTGCTGCTGGGTCCCTTTTGTCTGGGTAAGCTGGGGATTGCCGGCGTTGGCTTTCAGAGTATGGAACAGGTGGAAACCCAACGGATTCTGACTCAGGTGGCATTGGGCTTTATCGCCTTTTCTATGGGAAACGAGTTCCGTCTTAGCCAGCTGAAAAGTATGGGCAAAAAAGCAATTATCATCGGTGTGGCACAGGCTGTGATAACCACTTTGGTCGTTGATTTGCTTTTGATTGGCCTGCATCTGCTTTTCCCCAATGTTCTGTCCTTGCCTGCCGCAATCGTGCTGGGCGCTATCGCTTCGGCAACCGCGCCTGCGGCAACCTTGATGGTCGTACGCCAGTATAAAGCAGACGGTCCCTTGACCCGCTTGCTGCTGCTGGTTGTAGCAATCGACGATGCAGTAGGTCTTTTGCTGTTTTCTGTGTCTTTCGGCATCGCTTCCGCCCTGGAAACCGGTGCGGCAAACGTTATCGGTATTGTAGTTGAGCCTATACTGGAGATTGTACTCTCCTTAGGTCTCGGCGCGCTGACAGGTCTCCTTCTGGATCGGGTGGAGCACCTGTTCCACTCCCGCAGTAAGCGAATGACAATTTCCGTTGCCTTTGTCCTGCTGACTGTAGGTTTATCTATGCTGAAATTCAACATAGGACCTGTCCACTGCGGTTTCTCTCTGCTGCTGGTGTGTATGATGACCGGAACAGTCTTCTGCAATATCTGCGAAACCTCCGAGGAATTAATGGACCGTGTAGAGCGCTGGACAATCCCCATAAACGTGCTCTTTTTCATCATTTCCGGCGCGGAGCTGGACTTGCGGGTATTGGCAAGCCCTTTAACCCTTCTGGTAGGCATCGTGTATATTGCCGCAAGATCTGCAGGAAAATACTACGGCGCGTTCTTCAGCTGCAAGGCTACCAGATGCACAGCCAAGATTACAAAAAATCTCGGCATCACCCTTTTGCCCCAGGCCGGTGTCGCTCTGGGTATGGCGCTGACCGCCACAGTTTTGAAAGACGGCGCATTGATTCGCAACGTAATTCTATTCAGCGTGCTGATTTATGAGTTGTTTGGCCCGGCTCTGACAAAGCGGTCGCTCTTGCTCGCCGGTGAAATTGTTCCGGAGAAGAAAACCAGCGCCCGTACAATCAATCAGCCCAAACCCCCTGTCAGTATCCACTGATACCGGCAGAAACCGCTATTCTAAAATACAAAAAGCCCGCGGTAGACTTTGTCTACCGCTGGCAATTCTTTTATTAGACAGCAGCCTCCTGAGGCTTCTCCTCCTCGGGTACGGCAACCAGATGGCAAGCCACCTTGTGCTCGTCGCCCAGGCAGGTCAGCTCCGGTACCTCATTTGCGCAACGCTCAGTTGCATAGGGGCAACGGGTATGGAAGCGGCAGCCGGCAGGGGGATTCACCGGACTGGGGATATCGCCCTCCAGAATGATTCTCTCTCTGTCCCGCTTGCCTACCATAGGAATTGCAGACAGCAATGCCTGTGTGTAGGGGTGCTTGGCATTTTTGAAGATGTCGTCCTTTGTGCCGATCTCTACGACCTTGCCCAGATACATAATGGCAACACGGTCGCAGATATGCTCAATAACCGACAAGTCGTGGGATACGAACATATAGGTCAGCTTCAGACGATCCTGCAGCTCCTCCAACAGGTTCAGCACCTGCGCGCGGACAGATACGTCCAGAGCGGAAACCGCTTCGTCGCAGAACAGCAGCTCCGGGTTGGTTGCCAATGCTCTTGCAATAACGATTCTCTGCCGCTGACCGCCGGAGAACTCGTGGGGGTAACGGTCGATGTAGGAAGCGTCCAGACCAACCTGCTTCATCAGCTCCTGCACGCGAGCCAAACGCTCTTCCTTGGTCTTGTAAAGCTTGTTGATCAGCAGGGGCTCTTCAATAATCTTGCCCACACGCATACGTCCGTCCAGAGCGCTGTAGGGATCCTGGAACACGATCTGCATATGCTCGCGGATTTTCTTCAGCTGCTTTGTGGGGATTTTGGTCAGCTCATGGCCTTCGTAAGTAACGGAGCCATCGGTGGGCTTCAGCAGCTGCAGCATCGTACGCATCAGAGTACTCTTGCCGCAACCGGACTCGCCGCAGACACCCAGTGTCTCACCGCGGTACATCTCAATATCCACGCCGTCAACGGCCTTTACGTACCGCTGCTTTTCAAAAAACCACTTCTTGATAGGGAACCACTGCTTAACACCGGTGGCTTTTACCAGAATTTCTTTATTACTCATTTACTTCAGCCTCCTCTTTCACATAACGGAAGCAGCGCACTACGTGCTGGTTGCCCAGATCCACACGGGGAGGCTTGCCAGCGCGGCACTGTTCGGTTGCATAGGGGCAACGGGGACTGAATACACAGCCTTCGGGGTACTTACCGGAGGGAGGCACAGTGCCGGGAATTGTGGGCAGCGCACCGGGGTGGTCAAACTTAGGCAGGGTGCTCATCAAACCTACGGTGTAGGGATGCTGGGGATTGTCAATCAGGTCATCAATCCGGGCTTCCTCCATAATCTCGCCGCAGTACAATACAAGTACGCGGTCGCACATTTCGGAAACAACGCCCAGATCGTGGGTGATAAACGCGATGGAAGTGCCCATTTCATGCTGCAGATTCCGCATCAGGTCCAGAATCTGCGCCTGAATGGTTACGTCCAGCGCAGTAGTGGGCTCGTCAGCAATCAGCAGCTCGGGACGACAGGCAAGCGCCATAGCAATCATAACTCTCTGCCGCATACCGCCGGACAGCTGGTAGGGGTATTCCTTTACGCGCTGCTCAGGCTCAGGAATCTTAACCATTCGCAGCAGCTCAACCGCTTTCTTCTCCGCATCCTTCATCTTCATGCCCTGGTGGCGGACAAAGGTTTCCGCCAGCTGGTTGCCGATGGTGAAAACGGGATTCAAAGAAGTCATAGGCTCCTGGAAAATCATAGAGATCTGGTTGCCGCGAACTTCCTGCATCTGCTTATCGGACAGCTTCAGCAGCTCTCTGCCGTTCATTTTGATGCTGCCCTTAATAATTGCAGGAGGGGTATTCAGCAGCTGCATAATGCAAAGAGAGGTCATACTCTTGCCGCAGCCGGACTCACCTACAATACCCAGAGTTTCGCCCTTATAAATATCAAAGCTGATTTTGTTCAGAATCTTTACTGCGCCGTAATCGTTACGGAACCACAGTTCCAGATCCTTCACACTCAGACATACGTCTTTTTCTATTGCCATATCTCTATCCTCCTTACTTCAGTTTGGGATCCAGCAGGTCGCGCAAACCGTCGCCCAGCATAGCGAAACCAAACACCGTAATACAGATGGCCAGGCCCGGATACAGGCACAGGTGAGGAACTGCGAACATAATTCTTTGTCCCTCGTTGACCATACCGCCCCAGTTAGCAATGGTGGGATCCAGACCTACGCCCAGATAAGACAGAGCGGTCATAGACAGAATCATACCGGCAAGACCGGAGGAGAAACGCACCAGCAGGTAGGAGGTGCAGGCGGGCAGGATATGCAGGAACAGTGTACGCAGATCGCTGGCGCCCATTGCCTTTTCACTTTCGATGTACTCTTTCTCACGCAGGGACAGTACCTGGTTACGAATCATACGGGCGTGTCCCGGGATACCGTAAATGGACATTGCCAGAATCATCTGGACAATACCGGAGCCGAACAC